>VGYL01000072.1 GCA_016872975.1 Planctomycetota bacterium | reverse complement strand
AAGATGCAAGGCCGGCCCGTCTACATCGCCATGCAGGCGGAGGGACGTGAGTGGGTCCGAATGTTCTCGCCTGAGATGATCGCCAAGTTCGACTACGTCTTCACGGATTCGATGACGTGGACGAATGATCGCGGCAGACGCATGCGCCTGTGGATCCCGAACGAGGTCGAGGTCGGCGACAAGCAGCAGTTCATGGACCTGCTGGTCGACCGGACCGTCGGCATCCTCAACCGTGAGCCCATCGACATCTACGTCAATCCCACCTTCCTGCCGGCGGCCATCGCGGATGAGTACGATTTCCTGTGGACCGCGGAGCGGATGGACCGGGTGATCCGGGCGGCGGTCAAGAACGGCATCGCCATCGAGATCAACGCCCGGTACAAGCTGCCCAGCGAGACGTTCATCCGCCGGGCCAAGGCCGCGGGCGCCAAGTTTTCCTTCGGCACCAACAACGGCGGCCGGGACGATCTGGGCGACCTGGCCTACAGCCGCCTGATGGCCCGATGCTGTGACCTGACCAAGGACGACCTGTTCGTCCCCAAGCCCGACGGCCAAAAGCCCGTCCAGAGGAAGGGCCTGCCGCAGTAATCGGGGAATCGAGCATCAAGAGTGCGTTCCCTGGAACTACCAGGGAGGTCTGCGCGGACAGGCTCCGGTGAGGATCTCGCAGCCACGGTCGGTGATGAGGATATCGTCCTCGATGCGGATGCCCAGTTTGCCGGGGAGATAGACGCCGGGCTCGATCGTGATGACCTGACCGGCTTGGAGTCTGCCTTTGGCCTGCTCTTTGAGGAAGGGGCTCTCGTGGATTTCCAGGCCGAAGCCGTGGCCGGTGCCGTGGCCGTAGACGGGCAGGCCGCTTTCACGAATGGCATTACGGGCCGCGGCATCGACCTCCACGAGTTCTGCTCCCGCTTTGGCTGCCCGTATGGCGGCGGCTTGGGCTCTCTCCACGACCTCATAGGCCCGGCTATAGGCGGCTGTCGGTTTGCCGAATGCGAAGGACCGCGTGATGTCGCAGCAATACCCGTTGTACTTGGCCCCGAAGTCGATCAGGATCGTATCGCGCTCTCGGAGCACCCGCTGGGAAGGTTGGTGGTGGGGCCGCGAGGCGTTGGGCCCGAAGGCGACAATCGTCTCGAAGCTGACTTTGGCGTCCTGCCTGCGCATCTCGAGGTCGAGAATCCCGGCCAACTCGCTCTCGGTGATCCCCGGTCTGGCCTGGAGCACCGCCCTCTGGAACGCGCCGGCCGCGATGGCGGCGGCCGATCGGATCGTCGCGAGCTCGCTTTCGTCTTTGACGCTCCGCAGGTCTTCGACGAGACCGCTGGCGCCCCGCAGGCGAGTTCCCACGCTCTTCTTGAGAGTCTCGTACTGTGCGAGAGAAATGGCCTTGTCGACGGCGATGGTCCGGGCGGACTTGAGCTTTGTCGCGAGCTTGCCCGCGGCTTGGGCGATCGGGTCTTTGCGCTCGACGATCTTCGCCAGGGGGCATTCTTTCTGGGCCTGCTCGATGTACCGGCTGTCGGTCAAGAGGTACACCGCACTGCCGGCCACTACGGCCCAGCTATCCTCGCCCGCGAAGCCCGTAAGATAGGCAACATCGGCAGGCTGGGTAAGAATCAGGGCGTCGATATGAAGCTTGCCAAGCCGGCGGCGTAGCGCTCGCACGCGTCGTTGTAGATCTTCCGTAGGCATGAGGCTCGTATGCTCTCCTCATTGTGTCACATGCAGATTGTTTCAACGTAGACCGTTTGTATCGCCGCACCGAGCAACAGGCTCAAACCTCTTTCGTGCGTTAGACCGCTCCATTATACCATGGGCCGGAAAACAATGGGGATTTGGCAGCCGGGAGTATGGTTCTTATGCTTTACTTGGCGGGGGTATGCAGAAGGCGGGAAGAGCCGATGGGACAGTTCGCGGTGTTTTCCGCAGGGGAGAGCTGTCTTGCTCAAGACTCACCTGGGTTCTCACGTGCGCTGTGTCGCAGGTGGGGGCCTTTTCCCAGCCCAAGAGGGGGGCGGGCGTCCTTTTCCTGCCTTGTTCCGGGGGCGGTCTGCCGGTATGATGGGCGGATGTTTCGACGATAATCCCGGCTGACCGTACTTGAGAACCATCGACCCATGCTGCTACTGCTGCCGATTCGCACGAGTATCTGGCCCCGACGAACCCCCTATGCGAACTATGTCCTGATTGCCATCAACATCGTCATTTTCCTTCTTTCGTACTCGTTCCAGCGGCGCTACGCCTATATGATTGGCGGCCAGATCGGTCATCTGTCGATCCGTCCGTGGTTCTTCCATTGGGTCCTCATACCCGGATACTGGCGCTACTGGCACTTCTTGTCGTACGCCTTCCTGCACGGCGGGGTCCTGCATATTGTCGGCAACATGTTTTTCCTTTATCTGTTCGGCAACAACATCAACGACAAGCTCGGTCACGTCCGGTACGTCCTCTTCTACCTGGCCGGGGCCGTCTTCAGCGGCGCCACCTATACCTTGCTGCACTGGCCCTCCCCCGTCCCGACCCTGGGCGCCAGCGGGGCGGTCTCGGCCGTCATCGGCGCCTACTTCGTCCTTTTCCCGCAGACGCAGATCACGGTGCTGTACTGGGTCGTCTTTCTTATCGGAACGTTCCAGGTCCCCGCCCTGTATTTCATTGGCTTCAAGCTGATCATTTTCGACAACATCATCACCCAGTTCACCCCCGGGGTGGCCTACGATGCCCATCGGGCCGGATATGCCTATGGAATCACCCTCATTCTGTTCCTCTTGAAGGTCCGGCTTCTCAGCGGGACGCACTACGATCTCTGGGGCATGATCCAGCAGTGGAACCGCCGCCGGCAATATCGCGAGGCCGTGGCGGCCGGCTACGATCCGTTCCGAGGGGTGGGAATCCGCCGGCACGTGGAGGCGAAAGAGATCCCGAGGGTGCACCTGGGCCGCCAGGGACAGGAGCGGATCGAGCAGATCCGCCACGCGATCCACGATTGGATCGAGCAGCACAACCTGCACGCGGCGGCCGATCTCTACGTCGAGCTGATGCGGCTGGACCCCGGCGTCGTGTTGCCGCGACAGCACCTGCTCGACATCGCCAACCAGTTGGCGAGCGAGCACCGCGCCCCCGAGGCGGTCCAGGCCTACGAGCAGTTCCTGACGCACTACAAGCTCACCTACGAGTACAGTGAGCAGGTGGAGCTGATGCTCGGGGTTCTCTATTCTCGCTATCTTCACAATCGCGAGAAGGCGGTTGAGCATCTGCGGCGGGCCGTGGAGAGGCTGGTTGACCCGGGACAAAAGCAGATGTGTCGCGACGAATTGGCGCGACTGGGCGCATGAACTTAAATTTTTCTACCTTTTTGTTTTGCCCAAATCACTTAAGTCTTGACAAGCGGGATAAAGTGCAGTAATTTGTCAACCCGAAGGATCGCCCTATCTGCGGGCTTTTCCAAGGCACCTGTGGGAACGTCTTTTAGGAGGCCAGAAGATGCAGGCTCGCGTCCGTACTCCCCAGCGCGCAGGATGTGTGACGTCATTTTCCGGTTGGGTGTTTGCATTGTTGGTGGCCGTGGTGTTGATCTTGCCGGCCTCGGCTCGAAGCGCGGATACCCCCACCCTGGTTACTCTGCCCAACGAAGCGGCGGCGGCCAGATCCGCGGCCAACGAGCCGTACGTGGCGGAGGTCATCGGCAACGACGTCCGCATCCGTTCCGGTCCCGGCACCAACTTCTACCAGTGCGGCAAGCTCTACGCGGGGGATCGGGTCCAGGTCGTCAAGTCCCAGCAGGGCTGGTCCTGCATCGTTCCGCCGCCGGGGTGCTTCTCGTGGATCTCGATGCAGTACGTGGGCATCGATCTGCAGAATCCGACCACGGGCGTCGTCACCGGCGACAACGTCGGCGTGTACACCGGCTCGGACACCGAAGAGGCGAAGTACTCCACCAGCAAGCAGGTCGTGCTTGGCCGCGGGCAGACGGTGAAGCTGCTGGGCGAGGAGAAGGACGATTACTACAAGATCGCCCCGCCCCAGGGAGCGTATCTTTGGGTCAGCAGCCAGTTTCTCCAGCCGGTGGACAGGACGGCCGCCAAGCCGACAACCGAGACGACCGCAACCGCCAAGCCCGCGGTGAAACGCCCGGTGGATCCGAACGCCGCATCCGGTGCGCCGCTCTCCGATCTTGACCTGTACTATGCCCTCGCCGAGAAGGTCAAGGTCGAGCAGGGCAAACCGCTGGCCCAGCAGAACTACACGGACCTCAGGAAGAAGCTGGTCGAGCTGACCGCCAGCCAGGACGGCGGACGGGCCGCCCGTTTCGCGGAGTACACGCTCAAGCAGGTGGAGCGATACGAGCTGGCCTGCAAGGTGGCCAAGGAGCTGGAGCAGCAGGAGAAAGAGCTGCAGAAGACGACGGAGAAGATCGACCAGGCGCGGGCCACGAAATTGGAAGAGATCGTGGATCGCGGCAAATTCGCGATCATGGGTACGCTCGAGACCTCCAGCATCTATGGCGGTGCGGGACAGGCCCGGCGTTACCGCGTCTTGGACGACTCCGGCAAAACGATCTGCTACGCCATGCCCACCGGCGCGGCGGTGAACGTGGACTTCAGCAAGTACGTGGGCCGCAAGGTGGGTCTGGTCGGCCGGATCGAGCCGCACGAGGCCACCGCCCGCGCCTTCATCGAGTTCACGGAGATCGTCCCGCTCGATTAGACGAGACATTCGACTCGGATCGACCCCGCAAGGATGTGGGTTGTCGATTCGCCAGAACAAAAGAAGTCGCGGCAAGGACGTCGCGACTTCTTTTTGTAGATGCCAAGTGTGAAGTTTCACGTTTGAAGCCGGGGGGCTCCCGGCTCCTCCCTTGGCACTTCACACTTGGCTTTTCACACGTGCCACTTCAAACTTCAAAGCTGTCGCAGGCGCGGTAGGCCTCGATGAGAGCTCGTTCGCCTTCCTTGCCGCGTTTGCTCTTGCCGTGCTCCATGCACAGGGTGCCCTGATAGCCCTTACGGTAGATGTGCCGGAAGACGTTCTTGTAGTTGATCTCTCCGGTACCGGGCTCGTTGCGGCCGGGGTTGTCGCCGATGTGGAACGCGGCGATCTCGCTCCAGGCCTTGTCGATGTTCGGGATGAGGTTGCCCTCGGTGATCTGCTGGTGGTACAGGTCGTTGACGATCTTGCAGGACGGGCTGTTGACCGCCCGGCAGATCAGGTAGGCCTGCGGAGTCTTCTGGAGGAACAGGCCCGGATGGTTGGCCCACCAGTTCAGCGGCTCCAGCACGATCACCACACCCGCGGGTTCCGCGATCTCCACGCAGCGGCGCACGTTGTCGATCAGATTGGCCGTTTGGTAGTCGACCTCCAGGCGCTGGCTGATGCAGCCCGGGGCAATGAGTGCCCACTTGGCATTGGCCCGCTTGGCGGTCTCGACCGCCTGCCTGGTGCGGCTGACGATCATGTCGCGGAATTCCGCGTCGGGCATGACCAGGGTCGGCTTGCTGAACTCCGCGTACATGACGAACGGGCCGATCGTCAAGCCCAGCCGGGCCGTCTCGGCGCCGATCTTCTCCTGCTGCTCCGGTGGCTTGCCCATCAGGCCGTTGTCGAACATGGCCGAGAAGCCCTCATCGGCCATGAACTTGAGCTGGTCGAGGGGGTCTTTGCCCGCGTGCTCCTGGAACTGACCGAAGCTCGGCGCATACTTGAGTTTGAACTTCTTGGCGGACTCGGCCGCCCTGGTCACGGACGGCGCGGTTACTGCCGCCGCTGCGACCGCGGCACTCGAAAGCAGACTCCGCCGGGACAGGGATGAGTTGTTGTCTCGATCTTTCATGTTGATGCTCCTGACTGACTCGTATGTGTCTATTGAGACCCAAGCGCCCCATAATACTTGGGGTGGCATCGTCAAGAGTACGATCCTTGACAATGGCGGCTTCCGTGCCTGATGAGTTTTGACGAACAAGTTCGCTCATGGCGGGGTGCCATGCCTACGGCTTTGCGTAGGCATGTCCTGCTCATCGAGTCGAGCATGTCTACGAGGCGTAGACATGGCACCCGGCACCCGGCTAAAACGAGTCCCGGCAGGGACGAAAGAACGCCTTCGGCTTCGCACCGGCCTTCTTTCGCCCCTGCGGGGCTCGGGGTCGTTGTGGACGTTCGTACCCACCGTTGAAACGGTGGGCTATTCTCGGTCGTCCCTGCGGGACTATCTTGGCACCGCCACCCGGCGCAGGAAAGACGCGGCGGAACCCGTCTGTTATTGCTTCATGGCGGTCCACTTCTGGTCGCTCTTGGAGCTGGCGACGACCGTCTCGATAAAGAGCATGCCGCGGACGCCCGCCTCGACGCCGGGGAAGTCCAGGGCCAGCTCGCTCGGCTTTTCGCCCGCGATGGCGCACTTGACGGTCTCACAGAAGTTCATGTAGTTGTTGGCGAAGGCCTCGAGGAACGCCTCGGGATGGCCGGAGGGGATGCGGGTGCCGCGCCCGGCGGCGGCGCTGCAGGCGCCGACGTAGCCGTTGCCGCGCTTCCAGACCTTCTCCGGCTCGTTGTCGCCGCGGGTGTACAGGTAGTTCGGGTGCTCCTGGTGCCATTCCAGGCTGCCCTTCTCCCCGTGGACCCAGATGGCGAGGTTGTTCTCTTCGCCGATCGAGATCTGGCTGGCGTGCAGGACGCCCTTGGCCCCGTTGTCGAACTTGAGCAGGCAGTTGCAGTCGTCGTCCACCGGGCGCCCGGTGACGAAGGTCGTCAGCTCGGCACAGATGTGCGTGATCTTGAGGCCCGAGATGTACTCCGCCAGGTTGGCGGCGTGGGTGCCGATGTCGCCGACGCAGCCGCCGGCCCCGGTCTGCTTCGGGTCGGTCCGCCAACTGGCCTGCATCTGGCCGGTCTTCTCCAGGGCCGTCGCCAGCCAGCCCTGCGGATACTGCACGACGATCTTGCGGATCTTGCCCAGGTCGCCCTTTTTGACCATGTCCCGGGCGAGCTTGGCCATGGGGTAGCCCGTGTAGTTGTGCATCAGGCCGAAGACCTTCCCCGTCTTCTTCACGAGGTCCCGCAGTTGCTTGGCCTCGTCCGAGGTCAGGGTCATCGGCTTCTCGCACATGATGTGGAAGCCCGCGTTGAGGAAGTCCCGGGCAATGGGGAAGTGCCAGTTGTTCGGCGTGGTCACCGCGACGAAGTCGATCCGCTGCGACGCCGGCAGCGCGGACTCGGCCTTGATCATCGCGGTATAGTCACTGTATACCCGCTTGGGGTCCAGGGCCAGGTTCTTGCCCATCTCCTTCGACTTGGCGGGGTCGATATCGAACGCCCCGGCCGCCAGCTCGATCTCGCCGTCCATCCGGGAGGCCTTGCGGTGCACCTCGCCGATGAAGGCCCCCGGGCCGCCGCCGATCAAACCCATTCGCAACTTCCGATCCAGTTTCATACCTGCTCCTTTCAACTTGACAGTGCTATGGACGTCCGTTTTCGATGCACGTGCGCGGGACGCAGAGGCCCGCGCCGTGTTTTCCTCCTGGGCAAAGCCTGCCTTGCGGGGGTCGCACGGAACCTGTGGCGATTATAGAGGTCCCCGCCGCCAACGCAACCGAAAAGGCCCGCTTTTCCCGCCTGCGCGAATTGGGGTTATTCCGCACAGACGACCTTCGGCCGAGTTTGACGTGTGAAGTCTGGGCTTGGTTCCGTTCCGGCCGCGTTGTGGTGGCGCGCGTCCGGAACATCTCCGCATAGGGCGAGTGTGGGCCCCCCAATGCGAGGCCCCGCGTTTGGGGACCCCGTCCCCGCGCGCCGAAAGTCGGGCGGGGACGCCCGACCTACGAAGAGACGCTTCTCGGCGTCACTTATGCCATGGGAGTATAGGGGAATGCCGGGGCGGCACCGTATTTCTACGGTGGAACGACGGCCTCCCGAGGGCAGCACCGCCAAAGATGCTCAACACACTCCGGTGCGCATCTTTGGATAAACGTGCGCATCTTCGGGAAGAGGTGAGCATCTTCGGCCGGGGGTGAGCATCTTTGGCCGGCGGCCCCCCTCTTGCGGCTTTTGCCTGTTTGCCCGCCGGGCGGCGGCGTTTCGGTCATCGGTGCTCAATCGTCCAACCAGCCCGGCGTCGGCAGGGTGACCCGCCAATTATTGGGATCGTTGCCGAAGCGGGTGGGGTGCCGGCGGCCCAGGGAGAAGCCGTAGCCGTCCGGCTGGACAGGCCAGGGGTCCACGCCGCCGGGGAAGTCCTGGCCGTGGGAACCGTCACTGTAGTCCACCCGATCGACCTCGATCCAGTAGCGCGTCCCCCGGGTGTCGACGTCGCCGGGCTTGAGCAGGCGGAGCGTCCCGCCGCGATTGCTGAGCCGGCCCGAACTCCAGGAGAGAACCCGGGCCGGGGCGGGCACGTCGTATTGCCGCATGGCGGCCTGGTCGCGGACCAGCAGCAGGATCTCACCCGGCGCCAGGGTCACCGGCTCCTCGGCGGCCAACCGCACGTTGACCCCCGCGTCGTCCGTCAATCGCCACGGCTCCAGCGCCGTGAAGTCGAACAGCGTGAGGAAGGCCCCGCTGACGTTCAGCAGCTCCACGTATTCCGCGTCGGCGTTGCCCGCGGGATGGTACATGATCTCGTGGATCACCACCGGCCCGACGCGGGGATAGGCATTTGCCGCGCCCGGCGTCGGCTCGCTCATGGTGACGAAGAGGCAGGTCCCCAGACTGGTCCGGTACCGGCCGAACGAGCTGCCGGTCTCCGAGGCCCCGAAAGGCTGTGCGATCAGAGTGTTGGGATAGACCGGGTCGTTGCCGGAATAGAGACAGGCGGTCTCGCCGTTTTCCGAGAAGGCGAACAGCCGGCGCGTGCCGGGATCGAACGGGTTGCCGAAATGGGTGATCTCGTAGAGGACGAGGTACTCGCGCGGGCCGATCGTCGTGCCCGCCGCGATCTGGTAGCGCTGCAGGTCGTTCTTGGTGTCGCTGAGGAACCAGCCGCCGAGGTGGACGGGAGCGGTGCCGAGGTTGTGCAGCTCGATCCAGTCCGAGGCCTCGCCGTGGGCATGGGGGAAGACCTCGTTGATGACGATGGGGCAGTCCTTCCGCCCCCACTGCCGGGCCAGCAGGGCCAGATCGATGCCATCGACGCGGCCGTCCCGATTCAGGTCCGCTGGTCCTGGTGGCTCTGTCAGCCACTGGTGGGCGAGCAGCCGGAGGTCGGCCGTGTCGACGCGCCAGTCGCCGTTGAGGTCCCCGGGCGGACCCTCTGCGTGCGCTGCCGGGCACAGCAGGAGAATCGCAAGACACAGAAAGAGAATTCTAAATCTCAAATCCCAAGCACCAAATCTCAAACAAATTCAAGACCCAGGAAAATCCAAAATTCAAAACGGTGGCACGCCGGACGGCACACCGCACGTGCCTCGCGTTTGTTGCGTGCCAATTGTCCGCCTGGCCTGATGCCCATTCCGCGCTCCTGTACCCTATTTCTCGCGGCCCGGCGAGGGAGGTGCGGCCTGCCAGGCGGCTTTGTCGTTGAGACTGTCCGCGTCCGAGGTCTTGGGGTCCCTGACCGTCAGGGAGTACCCCTGGCCGTCGGTGCTCTTGAACCAGTTATCGGCATATTTGAAGCTCTGGATGACTTGCCCGGCCGCGTCCACCAACTCGATCCGCTCACCGCTGTTGTCCAGACTGCCGGAATATTGGCCCACCACCGGCAGGTTGAGGCCGTACCGGCGCTCGAAGGCGGCGAGGTCTTTGACCACTAGGCAGTAGCCGCCGGGCGGCAGGGCATAACTCGGGAAGGTATAGCCGACCCCCTTGGTGAAGCGGACGAGGTTCAGATCGATGCTCTCGCTGGCGATATTGGTCAGCTCGAGGTACTCGGTGTTCGGATCGTCGGGATTCCCGGTGTCGGGCGGATGGTACATGATCTCACTGATCCGCAGGCCTGGCGCGACCGGCCCGACGGCAAAGACCGCCTCGGTCAAGGCGCTCCACGTGGTGCCGGAAAGGGTCCGGGCTTTCACGGGTACGCTGTGCGGCAACTGGATGGGTCCCGCGTACCGCCGGGCGGAGGGAGAGACTCCGGCGGCGGTTGTCCCCGGCACGCGGGGATCGGTGCCGTCGAGCGTGAACCAGATGGTCCCGGAGGGGGTCATGGACAGGGTGTCGCGGGCGCCCATGGCCCCGCCGTGCCGGGCCTGGCCGTTTACGTGGAACTCGGGGGCGTCCACGTTCGGATACAGATTGGCGCTCTTGAGCCAGCCCAGGACCTGATTCGCCCGGACGGGGAAGAAGGTGTTCAGCTTGGCATTGACGGTGTTGAGCCAGTCCTGGCGCGTATAGGGATAACTGCGCCGATTGTCGCCCCAGCGGGCGGATTCGCCGACGATGGCCCGGTCCGCCTGATTCACTCGGACTTTGAACAGCGCGGCCGCACCCGTCGGGGTCAGAGGCCCCCCGTGAAAGAAATGCCGCCGTACCAGATCGGCGAAGCGCAGCCGGTATTCGGCGTTGCGGACCAGCTTGGCGTGAATGTCCGAGGGACTGCGACCGACTTGGTTGTCGCCTTCGAGGGTGTGTTCGGCGTCCCAGGAGTGGAACCGCCATTGGCCGCCCGGGACGTTGCGACGCGTGGCGTACCAGTTCTTGTGCGGCCAGTCGTGATTGCCGCAGTAGTAGTTGGCCAGCAGATAGGCGATGAAGTCGTCCACGTCCAGCAAAGTGCATACGAGCAGGTACTTGGCCGGATTGGTGGGGTCGGCACCGACGGCGTTGGCGGCGGCGACCAGCGCATTGTAGTTCGTCGTGGCGTTGCCGCCGCGGCCGTGGTTGATGACGCCGGTGTCGGCGTGCTTGAGGGCGTCGTATTCGCTCTCATCGCCGCCGAAGACCGCCGCGGCCCAGGCGTGGTCCGGCCGCTCGTGGATGTAGTACATGCCCCAGTACAGGGTATTGATATAGACGTGAGCGTAGAATCCGTGTCCCGAATGGCCGCCCATCGCGTTGTGCAGATCGGACACGTACTGGTCCTGAATATAGAGGGCAGTGGTCTGCTGATCGACCCCGGCATGAAGCCACGAATGATTCAGAACCGCGTCCAGAACGACGGTGTCGGGTTGCTCCGCGGGCGAGTTCGGGAACAGCTTGAAATTGAGCTTGGAGGGGCCGCCGGTTGGCGTCCCGTCGTCGAGCTGTGGTTTGAAGCGGGGTCGCATCGAGAGCTTGTAGGTCTTCCACCGTTGCAGGCTGGTGCCGCCGCCGCTGATACCGCCCTGCATGGCCAGGGCGCAGTTGACCTGGAGGGACTGGCCCGTGCCGGGATCGATGAATTCGAACGAGGCGACCCTCTCGGTACCGTCCTGGGACTTGTTGATGTAGATCCCCCGGCTGCCGAACCAGTCGTCCTTGCTCATTACCAGGCAGATCGTCGGGACGGCCTGGAGATCGTCCTGAATCGTCCGGGCGTACAGGCCGTTGAAAAGGTCGGTGCCGTTGGGCCCGACGACATCGGGGTCCATCTGATAATCGCCCGTGACGGAGCCCCACGAGACCGGATAGCCCGGCGGGGTCACCTGGGCCCGGGTCTGCGGGTGCGTGGCCTGTCGCGCCACATCGTGTGGGAAGATGTAGGTATGGGTGACTACCTTGGTGGGCATCCAGCCGGTCTTGAGGGCGACGGCCCGCAGGGCGGTGGTCGTCGTGATCGCGACCGGGCCGGTGTACAGCCGGCCGGTCGGCACGAGCCGCTGGGGATCGAAGGGGGAGCTGTCATCGACCGTGTAATAGATACTGGCGCCGGGGGTGGTCGTGGTGATCGTGACGGCCAGAGGCTGCGTGTAGAAGCCGCGCGCGTGACTGAACTTCAGATCGGCCACAGCCCCGAGATAGGCCCCGGTGTTGGCCTTGCCGGGGGTCGGCACCGCGAAGAACCGCCACTCGTTGGCAGCCGTCGGGTCCCGGCCGTATGATGCGTTCGCTGTCTGCTCCCCGTACTCCATGGCGTCGATCAGCGTCTGGCCGTCGGCCGCGAACAGGGCCAGCTTGCCGCCGCCGGCGCTGAGCCGGAAACTCGCGTGCAGGCCCAGGTCCTCCGTATCGCCGTCGGCCCAGATCAGGAGGTATCCGCGGGCCGGGATCATCGTGAAGACAGGGCGGTCCGCCGGGATCTGCCATTTCGTGGGCTTGGACCAATCGTTCGTCAGGTACAAGCCGGCGGCGTTCAGGGGGACATCGCCGGTGTTGTGCAGCTCGATCCAGTCGTCGAAATGGCCCTGCGGGTCCCGGTAGACGCGGCTGTTGGAGGCCAGAATCTCATTGATCAGCAGGGGGACGCTCTGGGCCTGCGCCGCCAGGTCAGCCGCCGCACGGGCGGACGATTCCGGCGATCCGAGCGCTGCCACGATCCAGATGCCCAGCAGAATGCGTAATGGGATGTTCACGTTGTCACCTATCATTGTGACCGAAGCGTGGCACCCCCCTCAATTCTGATGATGGAAGAACTCCCACGCCAGATTTCCTCTATTTTACCAGATTTTCGGTCCCTCCGTCAATCTGCATTGCCGCACCGCCCGCACACTGACGGCGAGGCGATTTGGAAAACTCTTGCAGTCGGGCGGTGTATTCCATAGAATCGGGCCGCATAGCGAGCGTTTTTTTTTGATGGAGGACCTCGAACGCGGCGTTTCGCGTTGCAGGTGCAGTTTCAGTTTGAAGGATTGGTAACGGCATGAGTTTGCAGAGCTTTTTCCACCCCAAGTCGGTGGCGGTCATCGGGGCCTCGCGCCAGAAGGGCAAGGTCGGATTTGAGATGCTGACCAACCTGATCGCCGGCGGCTACCGGGGCAAGATTTTCCCCGTCAACCCGAAGAGCGAGGAGATCGAGGGACTCAAATGCTACCCCGATTTGGCCTCGATCGGGGAAACGCCGGATCTGGTGATCATTATTGTGCCGGCCCCGTTCGTGCCTGCCGTGCTGGAGGAGTGCGGGAGAATCCGGGTCAAGTCGGCCATCATCATTACGGCGGGCTTCAAAGAGGTGGGGCCGGAAGGCAAGAAGCTGGAAGAGGAGGTCGTCAAGATCGCCAAACGGGCCGGTATTCGCTTTATCGGGCCCAACTGCCTGGGCCTGATCGCCCCGTCGCACCGGCTCAACGCCAGCTTCGGCGGCGATTTGCCCGTTCCCGGTTCCATCGGATACATCTCCCAGTCGGGCGCCCTGCTGGCGGCCATTCTGGACCTGGCCAACGCCAACGGGATCGGCTTCAGCAGCCTCGTCAGCATCGGCAACAAGGCCGATATCGACGAACTGGACATCATCAAGGCCTTCGGCGCGCAGAAGGAGACCAAAGTCATCGCCGGCTATCTGGAAAGCATCACGGATGGCGATGGCTTCGTGCGGGAGGCGGAGGATATCTCCAACCGCAAGCCCATCCTGCTGATGAAATCGGGCAGCACCGCGGCGGGTGCCAAGGCCGCCTCGTCTCATACGGGCAGTCTGGCTGGCGGGGAGGTCGCCTATGAGTCGGCCTTCCACAGGGCCGGCGTCATCCGCTGCAACTCGATCAAGGAGCAGTTCGATTTCGCCCAAGCCTTCGCCAACCAGCCGCTGCCGCAGGGACCCTCCGTCGCCGTGATTACCAACGCCGGCGGGCCCGGCATCATGGCGGCCGACGCCATCGAGGAGCAGGGCCTGACGTTCGCCAAGCTCGCGGACGAGACGATACAGAAGCTGGCCCGGAATCTGCCGGCGGCGGCCAACACCCGCAACCCCGTAGATGTGCTGGGCGATGCCCTGGCCGACCGCTACGAGTTCGCTCTCAACGTGGTGCTCGACGATCCGAATGTCAACAGCGCGCTGGTGCTCCTGACGCCACAGGCGATGACGCAGAGCAAGGAAACCGCCGAGGCGGTGGTCCGCATCGCCAAGAAAAAAGGCCAGCCCGTGCTCGCCTGCTTCCTGGGTGCCGTGAAGGTGGACGAAGGGGTGCAGGTCCTGCGGCACGGCAATGTCCCGCAGTACGATTCGCCCGAAAGCGCCGTGGCGACGCTCAAGGTCATGGTCGATTACGTCCGCTGGCGCAACCGGCCCAAGCGGGTCGTGCGCCTGTTCTCCGTCAACCGCCGCAAGGTCGAGAGCATCGTCGAGCGCCACCTGCGCCAGGGCCAGCTCGACATCGGCGAGGCCGAGGCCAAGGACATCATCGAGGCGTACGGGTTCGCCACGCCCAAGGGCTCCATCGCCACGACGGCCGATCAGGCGGCCAATATCGCCCAGCAGCTCGGCTATCCAGTCGTGCTGAAGATCTGGTCGCCCGACATCCTGCACAAGTCCGATGTCGGCGGCGTGAAGGTGGGCCTCAAGAGCGAGCAGGAAGTCAAGGACGCCTTCGACCTGATGATGTACCGCATCCCCAAGAAGCGGCCCGATGCGAACATCCTGGGCGTGCTGGTGCAGGAGATGGTCCGCACCAGCGGCAAGGAAGTGATCATCGGCATGCACCGCGACCCGCACTTCGG
>VGYL01000071.1 GCA_016872975.1 Planctomycetota bacterium | reverse complement strand
TTGTCACCCGGTCCATGTCAGCGACCTCCAGCGTGACATCTGGGCTGAGGAACGCAATGCCGTACAAGAATCGGCCTTGGATTGTCGTTTTCGCAAGAAAGTCTTACCAATATCATGAGGTACGACCAATGCTACGGAATTTGGCGAAAGGGGTAGACGATGGCGATTGACCGCGATCAGGTAGCCTCGTGTTTGCAGGAGTGCAAGACGCATCTGACGACGGAGCTGCTGCCATTCTGGCTGAACCGCTGCAAGGACGACGTCAACGGCGGGTTCAATACGCATTTCGACAAGGACGGCAACGACACCGGGTACGATGAAAAGTCCATGCTGGCCCAGATGCGGACGATCTACTCGATGTCGGCGGCCCATCGGGCCGGCTACGGCGAAGGCCGCTGCGCAGAGTACGCCCGGCACGGCGTGGATTTCGTGCTCGGCAAGGTCTGGGACCACGAGCACGGCGGGTTCTTCTGGACCACCAACCGCAAGGGTGAGGTGGCCATCGACAAGAAGATCATGTACGGCCTGAGCTTCGCCATGTACGCCCTGACCGAGTACACCATGGCTACCGGCGATCCGCGCGGCCGGGAGTACGCCGACAAGACGTTCGACCTCGTGAAGAAGCACGCCGCGGACACGATGTACGGCGGCTACTTCGAGATGTTCGAGCGCAACTGGGACCTGTGCGGCCCCGGTCCCAAAGGCGGCGACCGCAAGACCCTCGACGTGCACATGCACCTGATGGAAGCGTTCACCAACATGTACGAGTGCACCAGACAGGAGATCCACCGTCGGACCCTGCTGGAGGATATCGATCTCCTGCTCCAGCGGATCTTGCACAAGCGGTACGCGACCGGCATCCCGCAATTCACCGCAGACTGGAACGTGGCGCCGCAGATCAAGTTCGACATCGTCTGGGGCTGGGATCGGTTCGCCGAGGGCGGCCAGAAGGCTCACGCCGAGGACAATACGTCCGCCGGACATAACGTCGAGTTCGCCTGGCTCCTGGCCCACGCGACCGATGTCCTGCAAGGATCGGCAAACGGTTGCGGTGGCGACGCTCGTCTCGGTGACGTCGAGCGTGGGGCGGTGCCAAGAGAACGAGGGCAGGACGCCCTTACCACGAACGACGCAACCGGTGAACGAAACGAGCCGCGCAACCGCAACCGTCCGACGTCTTATTGGGACGACTACAAGAAGGTCATCAAGAAGGCGATGGACCACGGCATGAAGAACGGCATCGACCCCGAGTTCGGCGGGGTCTACACCGAGGGCCCGCACGCCGGCGGCGTCTACGACAGGGAGAAAGAGTTCTGGCAGCAGGCCGAGGTCATGATCGGCATGCTGGAAGGCTGCCTGCGGTTCGGGCCGAAGGTCTACTGGCCGGCATACGTGAACGTGCACCGGTTCGTGTTCGACAAGATGATCAACCACCCGGTGGGCGAGTGGTGGCCGCTGACGACCCGCGAAGGCCAGCCCATCTGGACGCACATGAGCCACTCCTGGAAGGTCAACTACCACACGATCCGCTGCATGGTCGAGTGCATCAAGCGGCTGGAGAAACTGCTTGCCTAACGGGAGTGCGGCTGAACTGCGGTTGACGCTTTAAGTAGGTAAGAGGGCCGACACGTATTCTGAAACTGACGAAAGAGCTTGTTGCTCGATCCCGCGTGATTGCGAGGGGTCGAGGCATACGCGACTTGCCGAGGCTTCTCCAAGAGCACGGCGGGAAGCCGTCCATGTGGGTGAAGAAGAGCAGTCCTGCGGTCGAGATTGGCGGGGAGTGGTATGAGTACCATTGGTACGAGCATCAGGGGATTGGGCGATTCGAGATCAAGACGAAGAAGGTGAGAGATTTATGATCGTGAAGCTGAAGACAAAGGACCCTGCTTTCCCGGATCTGACGCCGGATCAGCCCTATTTCGTGATCGGAATTGAGGCGAATGACTACCGGATGCTGAATGACCACGGCAAGCCATATCTCTATCCGGCTGACTTGTTTGATATTGTCGATTCACATGAGCCGACTGTTTGGGTCACCGCGTACGGACAGGACGGAGAACGCTACTCCTATCCGCCGGAACTGAATGAGCCGGGATTCTTCGAGGACTACTTCGATGGCGAAGATGAGGCTCTCTCCACGTTCTGGCACGTGGTCAACAAGCGGCTTTCGGAAGCGGCGTAAACGAAAGGGCGGCCCTCGACTGGCCTGATTTGACGAGGATGTGAATTGAAAGCAGTGTATGGAGTATGAAGGCCGATACACGGCGTTTGACGCGGCGCGGGTCCGGACGTATCCGCTGTCCACGCGCAGCAACAAGGTGAAGCTGGGCGATCTGGTCTTTCCGAAAGATCTGGCGGCCCTGGCCTTCGATCTGCCGGAGCGCGTGCAGGACGACATCCGGACGGTGGCCGAAGCGATGGTCGCCGCCCGCCGGGAGGGTAGGCCGGTTCTTCTGTTCACCGGGGCGCACCTGATCAAGAACGGCCTGGGGCCGCTGCTGGTCGAGCTGGTCCAGCGGGGGGCGGTAACGCTCGTCGCGGGCAACGGGGCCACCGCCATTCACGATTTTGAGCTGGCGCTGATCGGCGAGACGAGCGAGAACGTGCCGGCGGCCTTGGACAAGGGCCGGTTCGGCATGGCCTACGAGTTCGGCTATATCAACATGGCCCTGTCCGTCGGCAATCAGCAGAAGCTGGGCTTCGGCGAGTCGCTCGGGCGGATGATCTGCGACGAGAAGTTCCGCCGGGCGGTCCTGGCGCTGGTGGCGAAGGAAGGGGTGATTTCGGAATTCCGGTATCCGGATGTGAGCGTGCTGGCCGCGTGCTATCGGCGGGGGATTCCCTTCACGGTGCACGCGGGCATCGGGACCGACGTGATCGACCAGCACCCCAGCTTCGACGGCCAAGCCAAGGGCGGCTGCTCCGGCCGGGACTTCCTGATTCACACGAACGAAGTGACGAAGCTGGCCAAGGGCGGCGTCGTCCTGAATATCGGCAGCGCGGTCACCGGGCCGGAGGTGCTGCTCAAGGCCATCTCCATGGCCGCCAACGTGGGCCGGGTGCCGCGCGGCATCCTCACGGCGGACTTCGACCTGCGCGCGCACGAGCCCCGGCAGATGACCGACGAGTCCGCGCCGGGCTACTACTTCCGGGACCAGAAGAGTGTCGTGACGCGGATTCCGCAAGGTTTCAGCGGCCGGGGGCTCTATATTCAGGGCGACCAGAAGCAGACGTTCCCCTTCCTGTGCCGGCGGATCATGGAGGCGCTGTGAGTACGTATGAATCAGACACGCATTAGAGAGATTCTCGCGAAGATTGAGACGGTGACGGTCGCGGTCTACGGCGATTTCTGCCTGGACGCGTACTGGATGCTCGATCCCCAGGGCTCGGAGGTCTCCGAGGAGACCGGGCTGCCTGCCCGGGCGGTCGCGCGGCATTACTACTCGCTGGGCGGGGCGTCCAACGTCGTCGCGAACCTGGCGGGCTTGAAGCCGAAGAAGATCCTGGTGATCGGCGTCATCGGCGACGACATCTTCGGCCGGGAGCTGCGGCGACAGTTCGAGCAACTGGGCGTCGATACCACCCATCTGGTCGTCCAGCGGGAAAACTTCGATACCGTGACCTTCGGCAAGCCCTACATCGAGGAAGTCGAGGAGCCGCGGATCGACTTCGGCTTTTTCAACCGGCGTAGCGCCGCCACGGATCGGGCCCTGCTCGACGGCATTCGCCATGCGCTCCAGACTGCCGATGCGTTGATCGCCAATCAGCAGGTGCCCGGCAGCATCACGAATCCGGGCTTCATCGAGGAGGCGAACAAGCTGTTCCGCGCGTTTCCCGACAAGGTCGTCCTGCTCGATTCGCGGCATTACGGCGACAAATTCCAGCACCTCTGCCGCAAGACGAACGACCGCGAGGCGGCCCGGCTCAACGGCGTGCAGGTCGGCCGGGAGGACGTGATCCCGTTGGAGGAGGTGCGGCAATACGCCGAGAATCTCTACCGCCAGTTCCACCGCCCGGTCTTCCTGACGCGGGGCGCACGCGGCCTCCTGGCCGTCGATGGCGGGGGGGTGCACGAGGTTCCGGGCATCCAATTGCTCAAGAAGCTCGACCCGGTCGGCGCGGGCGACACCGTCACCAGCGCCCTGGCCCTGTGCCTGGGGGCGGGGGTGCCGCCGGCGGAGGCCGCCGCGTTCGCCAATTTCGCCGCGGCGGTCACGGTGCAGAAGCTCTTTCAGACCGGCACCGCCAATGGCGACGAGGTCCTGGCGGTCGCGCAGGACCCGGATTTCATCTACCAGCCGGAATTGGCGGAGGACCGCCGCAAAGCGTGTTATTTGCCGGGGACGGAAATCGAGATCTGCGACGAGGCAGGCTGGAGGCTGGAGACCGGAGGCCGGAGGGATATGCCCTGCCGCCTACCGCCTACCGCCTCCGGCCTGCAGCCTTCTTGCATCCGCCACGCCGTCTTCGACAGCGACGGGACGATCAGCACGCTGCGCCAGGGTTGGGAGGAGATCATGGCTCCCGTCATGATCGAGGCCATTCTCGGCGACCGGTACGCGACCGCCGACGAGAGGCTGTTCGAGAAAGTGCGCCGGCGGGTGCTCGAGTACATCGACCGTTCGACCGGCATTCAGACCCTCGTGCAGATGGAGGCCTTGGTTGGGATGGTCCGCGAGTTCGGCCTCGTCCCGCCCGAGCAGATCCTCGACCGGTTCGGGTACAAGAAGCTGTACAAGGACGCTCTCATGGCGATGGTCAACGAGCGGGCCGCCCGGCTCCAGAGTGGCCGGCTCGACGTGACCGACTACACGGTCAAAGGCGCCGTCGCTTTCGCTCAGGCCCTGCGGCAGCGGGGCGTCACGCTCTATCTGGCCAGCGGCACCGACCACGCGGACGTGGTGGCCGAGGCCAAGGCCCTGGGCTTCGCGGACCTCTTCAACGGCGGCCTCTACGGCGCCACCGGCGATATCGACAGTTGCTCGAAGAAGATGGTCCTCGACCGGATTCTGGCGGAGAACCGCCTGTCCGGCCCGGAGTTGGCCGTCTTCGGCGACGGCCCGGTGGAGCTGCGGGAGTGCCGCAAACGCGGCGGCCTGGCCATTGGCGTGGCCTCCGACGAGATCCGCCGGCACGGCCTGAATCCGGACAAGCGGACCCGCCTGATCAAGGCCGGCGCCCACCTGGTGATCCCGGACTACTCGGTCGCCCCGGACTTGCTGGCTCTGCTTTTCGGCGCGTAGCCCTCCGCGACATTCGGTGGACGGTGTGGACAGTATGGACTTGGTGGACGCTGTGGACGCGCCACCGCCGGCCCTGCCTACGGCGTCCACTCTGTCCACTTTCTCGCCCTCGGTCGCCTCTGCCGGACGCACCGCCCAGATGTGGCGGGAGCTACGGGCGACGGGGGCAAGCGTCGTACAGACCGCCTCGCTTGCGGGGTGGGAAATCGCGCTGAAAGTGCCGAAAACGCGGAAAGAATGCGGTCTCCCGAACCCTTTCCCATGGCTGGTCGTATAACATATGCCATCGGAATGGCCCAGCGTGGTTTCGCAATCCGGTGGCTGGGAGGCGACAAGAGGAAGCTCTTGACAAAGCCCTGATCGTTCTTTATCATTTGAAAGCGTTGGCGAGCGGCCCGCCTGGTGAGTTCGGCGGGGCGCCGGCAGGTCAAAAACGGGAACGCAGAAATTTTTCCGAATTTCCGTTTTTTCCTGCTTGACGATCCCTCAGCATCGTCTATAATACTGAACTCACGGTGAACGGGTAACGTATAGACCAATTCTGTTCGCCGGTTTTTTTGGTGAACGCAGAACGCTCTTTGACAAGTCAACAGTTAAGCCATATGAGCAGCGAGAGTGCGGCCGCTGCGGTGGGATACGCCCCCCGCGGACGGCCATCCAGTTGAATGAGTACATTCAGCACTTTCGGTGCGCTATACCAGAAGTGTTGAGCCTACGACGATCCGCCGAAAGGTGGATTCGCCGAATCAAACTGAAGGGTTTGATCCTGGCTCAGAACGAACGCTGGCGGCGTGGCTAAGACATGCAAGTCGAACGGACCAGTAATTTATTATTGGTTAGTGGCGAAAGGGTGAGTAATGGATAGGTAACGTACCCCGAGCTCCGGGATAGCCATCCGAAAGGATGGGTAATACCGGATAACCTCACGGGTCGATGGGCTCGTGAGCAAAGATTCATCGGCACGGGAGCGGCCTATCTCCTATCAGCTAGTTGGTGAGGTAACGGCCCACCAAGGCGAAGACGGGTAGCGGGACTGAGAGGTTGGCCCGCCACATCGGAACTGAGATACTGTCCGGACCCCCACGGGGGGCTGCAGTAACGAATCTTGGGCAATGGGCGAAAGCCTGACCCAGCGACGCCGCGTGCGGGAGGAAGTCCCTCGGGATGTAAACCGCTGTCAGGGGTATGAAAGTCCGCTTCGGCGGATTGATCTAACCCAGAGGAAGTCACGGCTAACTCTGTGCCAGCAGCCGCGGTAAGACAGAGGTGGCTAGCGTTGTTCGGTATCACTGGGCTTAAAGCGTGTGTAGGCGGAAGCGTAAGCATTTTGTGAAATCCCCCGGCTCAACCGGGGCATTGCTTGATGGACTGCGTTTCTTGAGGCAAGTAGAGGTGCGAGGAACTCTTGGTGGAGCGGTGGAATGCGTAGATATCAAGAGGAACGCCGATGGTGAAGACATTGCACTGGGCTTGTCCTGACGCTGAGACACGAAAGCGTGGGGAGCGAACGGGATTAGATACCCCGGTAGTCCACGCCGTAAACGATGCTTACTAGGTTGTGGCGGTTCTGACGCCGGCACAGCCGAAGCTAAAGTGTTAAGTAAGCCGCCTGGGGAGTACGGTCGCAAGGCTAAAACTCAAAGGAATTGACGGGGGCTCACACAAGCGGTGGAGCATGTGGATTAATTCGAAGCAACGCGCAGAACCTTACCTGGGTTTGACATGCTTGGATGCCTTTCCGGAAACGGAGTAGGTTGCCCTTCGGGGTGAAACTTGCACAGGTGCTGCATGGCTGTCGTCAGCTCGTGTCGTGAGATGTCGGGTTAAGTCCCTTAACGAGCGAAACCCTTACCGTTAGTTGCCAGCGGGTCATGCCGGGGACTCTAACGGGACTGCCGGTGTTAAACCGGAGGAAGGCGGGGATGACGTCAAGTCATCATGGCCTTTATGCCCAGGGCCTCACACGTGCTACAATGGTCGGTACAAAGCGACGCAAGACCGCAAGGTGGAGCCAATCGCAAAAAACCGGCCTCAGTTCGGATTGCAGGCTGGCAACTCGCCTGCATGAAGTTGGAATCGCTAGTAATCGCGGATCAGCGATGCCGCGGTGAATGTGTTCCTGAGCCTTGTACACACCGCCCGTCAAGTGATGGGAGTTGGGAGTACCCGAAGTCGGATTGCTAACCCGCAAGGGAAGCGTCTGCCGACGGTAAGCCCGACGACTGGCACTAAGTCGTAACAAGGTAGCCGTAGGGGAACCTGCGGCTGGATCACCTCCTTTCTAAGGATAACTTAGACGTTGTCGGCCGCATTTTCGGTCGATGGCGAAAGTCAGGCACGATCGCTGCTCGGCTTAACTGTTCTTGAATTCGAGCCCCGTCGGGAAACCGGCGGGGCTTTTTTTGTCGACGATTCGCTCGAAGGCCAGGACGGGGTGGCATCGCCAAGGCCGGCCTCGGGCCTTGACGATGGTCGCGCGGACTCGCGTGGACCCATCGTCAAGGGCAGAGCCCCTGGCGATGCCACCCGGTTTGGGCCTTTGAGTGGATCGTTGTCTTCTTCTTGCGCTGGGGGGACGGCTCGGCTTTCCGGAAGGTGTCCGGTGCGGCCCGCCGGGCAGGTGCAGGGGCCCGGTCAGAAGAGGGCGGCGACCAGCTCGGCGGGCTCGGTGCGGAAGGTCGAGCCGCGGCCTTCGAAGAAGCCGTGGGCGGCGATCATGTGGATGTTCAGGTCGGACCAGCGGATGGTCTGCCCCGAGTCGGTGCGCTGCAGGGTGGTTACCCGCTTGAAGTAGTCGCCCGCGTGCGGCCAGGAGCAGGGCAGCGCGCCGCGCACCTCGTCGACCATCGCCTGACGCCGGGCGTCGATATCGGTCCAGGTGCCCAGGGCCTGGGCGGCCATGTCCGTGATCTGCCGCATCCGCGCGGCGATCTGTTTGGCGGTCACGCCCAGCACGAACAGCGTGCCGGCGTCGGTGTCGATCACTTCCGTGACGCTGCGGGGGTCGTCGCCCATGAACCCGCCGGCGACCAGGGGCGAGGTCCGCAGGATCTTGTCGAGGTCTACGATATCGGGTGACTGTTTCATAAGGGTCTTCAATAATCAATGATCCATGTTCCCCCGGTCAATTCGGTCAATCCAGCCCCCGTCGGTGATGGACCCCATTGACCCTATTGACCTCATTGACCGAACCGCTATCCATAATCGATTCTTCATGCGAATTTGTCGAAGAAGACCTTGGACTGCTGGACGCCGAGTTCCAGCAGGACCTTGATCGAGGCGTCGATCATGCCGGGACTGCCGCACAGGTAGGCCTCGTAGGCGGGGGCGTCCTTGAGCCCACGCTGGACGGCGTGGGTGACCAGGCCCGTCTCGCCGGCCCAGGTCTCGTCCGGATCGGGCTGGGCGATCACCGGCACGAAACGAAAGTCCGGCAGCTCCGACTCGAACCGGCGCATCTCGTCCATCATGAACATCTCCTTGACCTTGTTGGCGCCGAAGAAGTAGACGGCCTTGCGCCGGCTGCCGGTATTGCGCAGATGATACAGCATGCACCGGATGGGGGCCATGCCCGAGCCGCCGGCGATGAACACGATCGGGGCGTCCGTATCGGTCAGGTGAAATTCGCCGTGGGGGCCGTTGAGCTTCACCTCGTCGCCTTGCTTGAGGTACTCGAAGCAGTAGGTCGTGCAGATGCCGCCGGGCACGAGGCGGATGATCAGGTCGAGAACGCCTCTTTCCGCCGGATCGGAGGCGATCGAGTAGGCGCGGTAGACCTCCTCACGGCTCTTCTCATAGATCGGCGTGAGCAGTTGGATGTACTGGCCGGGAATGTAGTCCATCGTCGGCGGCTCGCGCAGCTCCAGGCGGAACAGCTTGATGTCGTGCGTCAGATCGACGATCCGGGTGCAGGTGGACACGTACTCCCGGATGGCGAACAGCTCGCGCGGAATCCAGATCTTCAGGTCGTTGCGGACCTTGACCTGGCAGGAGAGCCGGACGTTGTCGGCCCGCTCTTCTTTGCTGAGGTACGGCTCCTCGGTGGGCAGGAGCATGCCGCCGCCCTCGAGGACGCGGACCTTGCACAGGCCGCACGTGCCCCGGCCGCCGCAGGCGCTGGGAATGAACAGCTTCTCGGCCGTCAGCATCGAGAGCAGGTCCTTGCCGCCCTGGACCGTCAGCTCACGCTCGTCGTTGATCGCGATCCGGCACAGGCCGTAATTGCTGATGACCGACTCGGACAGGACCAGCAGACCGGCCAAGCCCGCGCCGATGATACTGACGATCAGGATGGCGAGCAGTGTCGAACCCATAGAAACCTTCAAGTTTGATGGTTGATGTTTGATGTTTGATTCCTTGCTGCGTGCCGGTGACTTCTTACTTCAACCATCAACCATCAACCATCACGCTTCACGCTCTCAGCGTCCTTGTAACACTCCTGCGAACCCGATGAACGCCAGGGCCATGAGGCCGGCGATGATCAGGGTGATTCCGGGGCCCTGCAACCCGCGTGGGATGCGGTCGTGAGCGAGCTTCTGGCGGATGCCAGCCATGGCCAGAATCGCCAGGAACCAGCCGATGCCGCTGCCCAGACCGTAGCCGATCGTGTGAATGAAAGTGTAATCCCGGATGACCATGAAGAGCGACGCCCCGAGGATGGCACAATTGACCGTGATCAGCGGCAGGAACACGCCCAGTTGCTGGTACAGAAAGGGCGAGTATCGGTCGATCACCATCTCCACGAACTGCACGAACGCGGCGATGATGATGATGAACAGGATGAACCGGAAGAACTCCAGGCCCAGCGGCACGAGGACGTAATGGTACGCGACCCAGTTCAGCAGGGCCGTGCACGTGAGCACGAAGATGACCGCCAGGCCCAGGCCGAAGGCCGCCCGGATCTCCCGCGAGACCCCGATGAACGGGCACAGCCCCAGGAAGTAGGCCAGCAGGATGTTCTGCGTGAAGATCGCGGCCACGAAGATGACGAACGCTTGCTGGACCTGGACGTCGAGGCTCATTTGGCCTTCTCCTCTTTCAATTGATGATTGATGATTGATGACTTCATGGGAAGCTCCGCACTCCGCTCTCAATAATCAATTATCCATTATCAATCATCCTTTCTCTCTCCGTTGTTGAATGTCCCGGAAGATCCACACGACGATGCCGAGCATGAAGAACGCCCCCGGCGGCATGACCATGATGATCCACTTGTCCCAGGCGGGCGTCGCGAAGAACGGCACCGGCAACCCCAGAAACGTCCCCATGCCCAGGATCTCGCGCGGCACCGCGACGAGCAGCAGGATGAACGAGTAGCCCAGGGCGTTGAAGAACCCATCGCGAAAGGCGCCCAGGGGCGGATTGCTGTTGCCGTAGGCCTCGCAGCGGCCCATTACGATGCAGTTGGTGATGATCAGGCCGACGTAGGGACCCAGGCTGGCCCGCATCGAGGGCCAGTAGGCCCCCAGCACGACGTCCACGATGATCACGTAGAACGCGATGATCAGGGTCTCGACCATCATCCGGATGTTCCGCGGCGTCAGCAGCCGCAGGATCGAGACCGTCGTCGCGCTGAGCGACAGTGTGAACACCAGCGCCGCGCACATGACCACCGTGTTCATGACGAGGTTGGTGACCGCCAGGGCGCTGCAGATGCCCAGGACCTGCCGGAAGATGGGATTGTCCCGCCACAAGCCCTGCACCGCGAAGCCCCAGGTCCCCATGGGCGTGCCGTTGGGACTCATAGTGCCTCCTGCCACTGGCGCACGGCCTGGTTGATGATCGCCTCGAGCCGGATACTGGTCTGCGCGGCGCCGGTGATCGCGAAGACTTCGTTCTTGTCGAGTTCGGTTCCCGGGCGCCGCATCCGGATCGGCCTTTCTTCGCGGGCCAGAATCCGGCCTTCAAACTGCCGGCGGAAGGCGGGGCGGGTGATCTCGGCCCCGAGCCCCGGCGTCTCGCCCTGCTCATAAAAGGTGATGCCGAGAATGGTCTGGCGGTCCGCCGCGATGCCGATGACCCCCCGGATGGGGGCCCAGAACCCTTGTCCGACAAACGGCAGGGCGTAGGCGACAACCTGTCCGTCCTTTCGCAGCGTATAGGCGCCCGCCGACCGGGCATCCGGCTCGCTCACCTGCTCCACAAACCGCCGCTCCACCTCGGGGCCGCTCAGGCCGGGCTCGTACAGGCCCGGCAGGACCGCCAGGACCGCCGACTGGAACGCCGCCCGTGCGTTGGCCTCGACCCGCTCCCGCGTCATGGCGGCCACCCCGATGACGACCGAACTGAACCCGGCGGTCACGAAGAACATATAGGCAATCGGGTACCAGCGTGTGCCTCGCATCAGGTCGCCTCCACCGGCTTGCCCCGCCGGCCGGCGGCACGGGCCCGCACCGCATAGTCCAGCAGGGGGGCGAACATGTTCCCGATGAGGATTGCGAACATCAACCCGCCGTTGAACACGGAGAAATTCCGAATCACCACGGTGGCGATCCCGATGATCATGGCGTAGAAGACCTTGGCCGGTTCCGTGCGCGGGGCGCTGATCGGGTCGGTGGCCATATAGAATGCGCCGAACAGCCAACCGCCCCCGAGCAGGGCGGTTACCGCCGAGGGAACCGGCGGCACGCCGAGCCAGTAGAGCAGTTGGCTCAGACCCGCGTAGGTGAGAATCAGCGCGATGATGATCGTCCGGCTGGCTGTCTTGGTGACGAACAGGTACAGCCCGCCGAGACCGATCAGCAGGGCACTGGTCACGCCCATCGTCCCGCTGACCCGGCCGAGCAACAGCATCTGCCAGAAGTCATTCCGCCGTACCGGGACCGTCTGGTCCTCCGGGATCTCGAACGGCACGTCGGCGGGTGCCGTTTCCTCGGCGACCAGAACCAGGCGTCCCGCCTTCAGGTACGCCATCGGCGTGGCGCTGGTGATGGCGTCCGGACCGGTTGCCGTGGTCCAGCGATCCAGGCCGCCCCAGACGCCTTCCGCGGCGGGCGACCACATGGCCGTCAGGGCCACCGGAAAGCAGACGTAGACGAAACACCGGCCCGCCATCGCCGGGTTGAAGACGTTGCGTCCGAAGCCCCCGAAGACCTCCTTCGTGAACATCACGGCGAAGATCACCCCGATCGTCAGCACGTGCCACGGGACCGACGGCGGCATGATCAGCGCGAAGATCGTCGTCGTGACGAAGACCGACTCGGTCACCGGCTCGCCGCGCAGGCGGGTGAACAGGTACTCCACGCCCAGGCCGACCACCCCGGCCCAGACGACCAGGGCCAGGCTCCGCCACCCGAAGAAATAGACCGCTCCCGCCACCGGCGGCAGCAGCGCCAGCAGGACGCGGCGCATGATCAACTGCTTCAGCAGGAACCGTTTCGGCTTTTTCTTCCCAGCCATACTTGCGCTCAGACCGCACTCTCCATACCCGGCGTGCCGCCGGCGACCCCCGGCGACGCGGCCTCCCGGCGCCGTTGTCCAGTTTACTCCGCTTCAGTGTACCGGTTCGCGCAGATTCGGATAGGGTCCCGCATTAAGTTCTTTCCTGCCTCGTGCCGCAGAGGATGGTCAAGGAAGGTGCCCCGCGTCCCTGAGCGGCCGTATCCGCTTCGCGATGAGGGTGGACGAGATGGACCCAGTGGACCGGGTGGACGCAGTGGACGCAGCGCCGGTCCACTCTGTCCACTCTGTCCACTCTGTCCATTCTGTCCATCCTGTCTATTTTGCCTTCTTTTCGCCCTCGTCCACCCCGATGGGAGCCGTGGTGAAGGTCCAGACGTCCCCCGCGTGAATCTCGCCCATCGGCTCGATCTCGTCGACACGCCAGTAGTAGACCGCATCGGGCTCGAGCCCGGCGATATGGTAGTAGAGCGGGTACGATAGACGCGAGGCGACCTTGTCCGCCGCGGTCAGCGCGGGGCTGGTACCGAGATAGACATCGTGGAACAGGGCCGTGTCGCCCGGGGTCCACTTGAACACCGGCGTGGCGACCCCGGCCGCCCCGTGGGCCGGCTGCGGATTGCCGGCCTTATCGGTGCGGTAGGCCTCGATCTTGATATCGTCATAATAGACGGAGGAGGCGTCGTTGCCGAACAGGTCGAGGGCTTGCAGGGTGCCGTGGGAATGATCGTCCCAGCGACCGGCGGCGATGCGCCGGCCGTTGTAGAACTCCTCGAACGTGTCCTTGTTCAGATCGATCAGCAGCCGGATCTCGACCCATCGGTCGAACACGATCTCGGCAGCCCCGGGCAGGGCGCCCTGCCAGCAGGTGATGGCCCCTGTTTCCAGGTTGTACTGCGTCTGGATGGACCAGTCTTTGGGGCCGCGATCCGCGTAGGTGTTCAGCAGGATGAAATAGCTGACCCCGGTGCCGCCCGAGGGAATGTACTGCCAGACGGACAGGGCCCATTTGCCGCCGGCGAACGTCAGCTCGCGCACCAGATCGGTGGTGCCGAGGATCTCGACGGACTTCGTGCCGCTGCGGGCGAACTTGGTGGAAATCACCGCCCCGGCCCCGGCGACGTTGTCCCAGCCTTTCCATCCCCCCTGGCCGTGCAGAGCCCGTCCGGCGGCGTAGGATTCGAAGTCGTCCCGGAAGACGTTCCCCGAGGCGAGGCCGGATAGGCCTGCCAGCATCAGAACGGCCGGAAGCAGTTTCAGTCTCCGCATACGGATTGCACCTTTTCCTGAGAGCACCAACCGCCGCATGGAAAATAGACGCGACAACCCTATTATAGCATAGACCGCCGGGCGCAGGCAAGTACCCGCTTGAACGCCGCAGGGCCATCGCATGTGCCCCACCACCTTGGTGACGAGCGTTCGGAGTTCCGCCTTATGAGTTTTGACGAACAAGACCGGTAATCGCACCGCACCCGTCGTTTCACCGATGTGCCTCGCGCCAGGCAACGTGTGGTTGTAGGGTGGGGCTTGCCCCACCGGGAAGCCGGACCCAAGAAAAGCGGTGGGGCAAGCCCCACCCTACAAATTACCGAACTTGTTCGTCAAAACTCATTAGGCGGGTCGGACAGTCTTCCGGTGCAGCCGGCTCGATCTCTAAACACGAAAGAAGAAAGGAAGGCCGGACTCTTTGACCCACCTGAAGGCGGAACTCCAAACGGGAAGTCCATGCTCACATGCGATTGCCCTGTTGAATGCCGCAGGTTTCGGGGATAGGATGGTAGCGGAATCGGCAACCGTCGATTCGGTGTTGAAGGGCCCACGGCGGCGGGGGGAGGCTGCCGCGCTTTGTCAGAAAGGATGGTTTTGCATGGAGTTGCAGGCAACCCGACCATTCGATGTCCCTTCCGAGGCCTCTGTGTCGGCGCGACTGGCCGGCCGGGTGGTCTCGATGGACGCCTATCGCGGGC
>VGYL01000070.1 GCA_016872975.1 Planctomycetota bacterium | reverse complement strand
GGCGTTAAGGCGCCGAAGTGACATTCCCGTATCTCATTGTTTCATAATGACTTACGACTACTGCGGTCCCACAAGATAGCGTTGTAGTATTAGGCGGGTTTGAGAGTCTTCCGGCGCCGCCGGCTCCACTTCAGGCAGACGCAGGACTTCAGAGGCTGTCCGGACTGTTTGACCCGCCTAAAGGCGGAACTCCGAACACCGCTGGAGTGGCGCAACAACGGTCATGCACCCACCGTAGGGCTTTCGCCGTTCGCGTCCGGAGACAGACGGTCAATTGGCGGCGGCGCCGGAGGTGCTGTACGCCGCATAGTGGTTCACGTGCGACCGGGTCAGCATCCGGCTTCGTTCGACCAGGCGGGCGATGAGGGTGACCTGACTGAGCACCGTCTCGACCAGATCGATCTGGGCGAGCGCCGAGTCCGGCGTATGACGCGGCAGAGCAACCAGCACATACCCGCAGTTCGTTCGGTCGGTCGCCAGTTGTGCGGCAATCACGGTCGCGTCGCCGACCTGGGTGATAACCGGCTCGGCCCCGTCATCGACCTTAGCCTGCAGATCCTTCCGCAGCGTTTCGGTGAGATTGAGCCGGGCGAACTCCTCGGATCGGCTGGGCCAGACGCTGCCGTCACGGTCCACGATGACGACGATGGGACCACACTCGGGCAGGACATCGAAAAGCTGGCGGGCGATCTGCTCGTTGAGCAGATGGGTACTGGAAAAAGTCTTGCTGCATGTATCCATCGGGCCGACTCCTTACTCGGGATCTTGACCATACGTTCAATAGAGAGGATGTCGGCCGACGGAGGGATCGACTTTGTGCATGCCGGGACCGAGGCCCGGAATCGCCCGTCAGGGCCGCCCGGGCGGCCGGAGCGTGGACGCGTAACCGCCATTATGGGACGCAGGGTTCCGGGGCGACGCAGGGCAATCGCATGTGCACCACCGGCTTGATGAGGGCGGTTCGGAGAAGTTCTCTATCGCTGCAATGGTCTTTCGGTAGTTTTTTCTGAGGACCGTGTTTCTCCTACGTTGCCGGGGCCAGGGTCAGCGCCCGGGAGCCGTGGCGGACTTGGTTGCGGGTGTGGATCTGCTCGTCATAGGGCTGGCGGGTCTGCCACATTTTCCAGAGGATTTTGAGCCACCGCTGGCCCAGGCAGCGCAGGGCGCAGGCATGGCTTTTGCCCTCTTGGCGTTTGTGCTCGTAGTAGACCTGGGCCCAGGTACAACTCTTGCGGCTGGCGTCGGCCCACAGGTGCACCGCCGCCCGCAGCTCCCGGTTGCAGGCCCGGCGGAACCGCACCACGTGGATCTGGCCCGACTGGAAGCTCACCGGGCGGTTCCGGCGTAGCATTGAAGAGCCTCGTGGTATTCAAGGCGGGCGCGGTCCTGGCCGCACTCACTCAGCAGCCGCGGGGCCAGCGTCTCCGCCGCCCCCGGCAGCGAGCCGAACAGCTCATGATCCGGGTGCGCCTGGAACAGTTGCGTGATGCGTTCTCGATAGTCACGCAGTTGCTGGTGGACGGTCCGGAGTTCTTTCGCCAGGGACACCGCCAGCAGACTCTTGGCCCGTGTCACCGGCTCGGTCCCGCAGAACGCGGTGGCCCGCCCAAAGATCTCCCGGCGTTTGTCCCAGGTGTCCGGCCGGTAGAGATGGTGACAATGCAGGAACTTCTCCCAGGCCCGTTTCCCGGCTTTGACCAGGACCGCCGGCGTGGGGAAGCGAACCACGAAGTCCCACGGCCCCGGAATCGTCCAGTCATCAAAGGCCTCCAGGGCCGCCGGATAGTACTCCAGCAGGGCCTGGCGCAACGGGTTGACCAGCGCGGTCCGCCGCCGGATCAGGTGCCGCTCGTCGCGACAGAGCAGCCGCAACTCCTGGATCGCGGGGTCCTCCGGCGCCAGCCGCCGCCAGGCGTGCCCATCGGTCCGCAGGGCATTGACGAAGCACCACGCGTCGAGACTGTCACTCTTACCCCCGCTGGGAGCCTTGCGTTCCCGGTAGCGCTGTCCCGCCTTGGGATTGATCGGATACAACGCACAGCCCAGCTCGAACAACCGTTCCACCGCCGGCCCGCAGGTCGTCTCCACCGTGGCCGCCACCACCGACAGGTCGGCCCCGGCCAGCTCCACCAACTTCTTCCGCAAGCCCTGCCAGCCCGCGGCGTCGTGCGCGATCTGCACCTCCAGCACCTTGCGGCCGTCCGGGGCCAGCACCACGATCGCATGGTGAGCCTTGGCCCAATCCAGCCCCAGAAAGTACCTATACTGGCCCCAGCCCGTCGGCGTTGCGTTCGTCGACTCTTCCATGATGTTACCCCCCAAGTTCTCTACACTCCATTGTCGGCGGACGTTGTCGCCTGCACGCGCTCGAACTGATATTGACCCTCGTGGCCCGCTGTTCTCTCAGACCTCTCGGCAGGCTGGCCCTGGACCCCGGTGTTCTCCGAAGGCCCGTCGTGCGGACGTTCCGCCTTTGACCGTGAGCCCCGGGCAACGTCCCGGTATCGTTAAAATCATGGTACGGGTTTTTCCGCCCGTAGCGAACCCCCGCCGAGCTGCGTCTGGCCTGGGTAAAGGGCCACTCCGCTCGGCGGGTATTCACTACGGGTATCATATCAGTTCCGCCTTCAGGCGGGTCGGAGAGGGTGTGTGAAAAGCCAGCCTTCTCTGGGTGGCATCGTCAAGCGGAGTCTGCGGAGCTTGGCGATGGCGGATTTCCCGTGCGCCGGACCATCGCCAAGGCCTACCGGCCTTGACGATGCCACCCTTTTCCCACACCCTCTGAGAGTCTTGCGGCGCAGCCGGCTCCACCGCCTATAGACAGGGAAGAAGAGGAAGGTCGGACTGTTCGACCCGGCTAATGAGTCTTGGCGAACAAGTTCGGTAATGGCCGCGCGAACCGTTCTCCGCGTAGGTCGTGCGTCCTCGCACGACATCTTCGGCGAGCGGGGACGCTCGGAAGAACCCGGGGCCTGCATGAGGTCGATGCAGGCCCCGGATGGGTGCTGCTGGAGCGGCCGGCCCAGGGGCAGGCGGAGCCCACCGATCCCAGGCCGCCGGGCGTCCCGGCCTTTATGGCTTGGCCAGACGGATGTCGTCGACGTACAAGATGCCGTGACCGCCCGGTTTCGGGTTCTGGCGGTCGCCTACGCCGAGATACATCTTCTTGATCGCACCCAGGCTCACGCCCGCGAACTGGCTGAGCGGGATTTTCAGCTCGGTCCAACTCGTGGAGCTCAGGGTCGCGGTGCCCAGGCTCACGACGGCCGGGGCCTTGCCCTGGTTCTCCAGCGCGACGTACAGGGGCTGCGTGGCGTTGTTATCCCTCTTGCCGCGGACGTACAGCACCAGCATGGTCACCCCTTCACCGGTCCAGTCCTGGGCCGTGCTCCAGATCCGCGCGGTCTCGGAGTAGTAGGGCGCCTTGACGTTGTTGTAGTCGAAGGGCATGGACTTCTCACTGCCCCCGCGGTTCACGATCGCAGTCTCACAGAACGTGCCGTTCTTGGCTTGGGCGTAACCCACGGTCGCGCCGCTACCGTTGCCGGCGACCACCACCGGCTGGTCGTAGCCCAGACCGTCGAGCCAGGTCTGGAACACGGCGCCATAGTTGGCCATGTTATCGCCGTAGGCCTCGAAGTCTTCGACGATCAGGAACGGCGGCACCGTGAACTTCCAGACATAGCCCGTCTGGATCTGTCCGGCGGCGTCGACCTCGTCGATCCGCCAGTAGTAATCGCCGCCGCCGTAGGCGACCAGACCGGCCAGCGAGAAGCTCGTCCCCGCCTGGTTGCCCCGGAACTGCGGGGCGCTCTTGCCGGCTTCGGCAACCGCGGCGCGGTCCGTGCCGAAGTAGACATCATGGGACTTGGCCCCGGCGCCCGCGCTCCAGCGGAGCGCCCCGGCGGCGCGAATGTCCACCGTCGCCCCGATGCCGGGCGCCGGGCTGGACGCCAGCCGGGAGTCGCCCGCCATGATCTGCTGGATCTGGTCCTCCTTCATCGCCTTGTTGTAGACGCGGACATCGTCGATCAGGCCGTTGAAGTAACGGTCGTTCAGATGGCTGTACTGCCGGCCGATGTGGAAGAACTCGGGGTTGGGGACGAGCGCGACATTGCTCGAGCCGGACTGCTTCTTGCCGTCCACGAACAGCGTGTTGGCCTGGCCCTCGTGGGTCATGGCGACGTGGTGCCACTCGGTATCCACGTAGGTCCGGTCGCTGCTGACGGCGCTTTTCGCCAGATCGTTGGTCCCGTCGCCCACCCACAGGCGCAGCAGATCCGAGGTATGGCGGACGAGGCCGAAGCCCTGGTAGATGCCGTTGAGCCGGCCGGCGATGCCCATGTACTTGCCGCTGTTGTTGGGGGCCATCTTGATCCAGGCGGCCAGGGTGAAATCGCCGGTGATGTCCGCGGCGCCGGTGCCGCAGTTGACGTACTGGCCGGACCCGCTGAAGAACAGGGCGCCGCCATAGAGGCCGTCGGCCCACTGCGGCCCGCCGATCAGGGTGCCGTGGCCGCCGCAGCCGGACCAGTCGACGGCCGTGGTCCCCGCCCCTTCGTCCAGGGTCCAATGTCCGCGGAGGGTCGCATCCTTGACCGCGATCGTTGGCACCGTGGTGAAGCGCCAGACCTCGCCCGGGAACACGGTCGGCGGGAAGAATTCATCCACGCGCCAGTAATACGTCGTGTTGGCTTTCAGGGCGCCCGGGGCGTATTCCGCGTTCACCGTCGGCATGCCGGTCCCGGCGGGGGCGTTCTTGACCGCCTCGAAATCCTCGCCGAAATGGACATAGTGGAACAGGACGCTCAGACCCTTGTCCCAAGTCAGTTTCGGATTCAGCAGGATGTACTTGGCGCCGTCGGGCGGAGTGGGCGCCCAGGCGATCTGCGGCCGAACCCGGAAGCTCCATACTTCCCCGGTCCAGGGGCTGGCCGGATTGGACGGGTTGATCTCGTCCACGCGCCAGTAGTAGGTCTTGCCCGGGACCAGGCCGGTGGGTACGGGGCCGCCCGGCAGACCCAAAGGCAACTGGGTGGTGGCCTGCCGGCCGACATAGACGTCCGTATTGCTCGGCGTGGCCGCCCGGACTTTCTCGTAACTGTCGCCGAAATAGACGTCGTGCAACGTGGCGAAATCGCCCGCGGACCACGACGCCTGCACCTTCGTCTGGTCGATCATCGCGCCATCGGCCGGGTTAGGCCCTCGGGCGAGGGGCTGGGGCCCCAATCCGACCACCTCCTTGACCCAGTTGCCGATGAACTCGGCACAGGTCAGACCCCGGTCGGCGATCCAGTTGGCGGTGACCGCCTGGTTGATGAAGGCGACGTAGCCGTTCGTTCGGGTGTTGTGAATCACCACGGGATCGGCATAGGTGCCGGCCGCATTCTGCGCAAAGACCGTCGCCACTTCCCAGGGCGCCACGACCGCACTGAGCAAGATGGGCCGGTCCGACGTGACGGCGTTGAGACTGGGCAGATAGTCCTGCCCGGCCGGCGTCACCGCCATCAGTCCCTGCCCGCCCCCGGCGATGACAGCGGACGAGAGATTGAGGATGTTCGCGGCCCCGGCGCCGCCGTTGTCCGCCTGTCGCGTGCCCCCTTCGTAGGAGCAATAGGCGAACCAGTCCCCGACGTTGATGATCATGTTGCCGCCTTCGAGCCACCGCTCCGCACGGGAGCCATTCGGATTCACGTTGGGAAACTGATAGAGCACACTCGGCGTGCAGCCGTTGAGCCAGATGATGTCCATTTCTCCGTCATTCATGTTCCGGTCCACCCAGTCCCCGAACTCCTTCAGACGGGCGTCGTCGAACCGCTGGACGTCCTTGAACAGATGTCCGGTCTTGGCCACGATCGTGTCCACGTCCTTGGTCTGGGCCGCGACCGTGTACCAGCCATCGACGTTCGGCGCCCCGACGTAGAACGCGATGTCATACCCCCAGGCCCTCGGGCCGCATGCCAATACGATACCGAATACAAGCGCTGCCTTCTTCATGTCTCTTCCTCCTATGCGAAAACCAGACCTCTACGATATGGGCTGTGCCACGCGCACAGCCATGATCTCTGCTCACGCGGGACCGCCCCGCCGGGGCCGTCTCCCGGGCCACCGCCGGCGCAGTCCATCGGCCTCTTCTGCGATAGGAAAAAATACGCTCGCTGTCCCTCAGGATACGCGGGGACCCTTGTCTCGTTCTGCCAGGCCACACCCATCCTGTACCTCCTGCCCACCATCGATCCCACACAGCTTTCGGCGCTCGGCGAAGGAAAACCGCAGGCCTCGATAGAACCCACCCTACCACGGAACCGCCGCGTCTGCAACAGAAAAATCGGTAAAATTCGGATGGTGATGTCGATAGAGGGAAACGCGCCCGCCGGGTGGACGGCCCACGATCTCGGGGCCTCGCTCGCAATGACATAGGGCGTCCAAGTATGTCATTGCGAGGAGCTTCAGCGACGAAGCAATCTCTGCCCTATGGTCTCAGGACTTGCGAAATGCGGGACTAGTTCGGAGTTCCGCCTTCAGGCAGGTCTGAGAACGTGTATGAAAACGTGTCGCGGGCGTCCCGCCCGCGCGTGTCGAAGGCGCGAGCGCCTTCGATTCGCGGGCCAGAGGCCCTCGACATACGCGGACAAGATGTCCGCGACACGACAGATGGCGGTTTTCATACACGTTCTGAGAGTCTTGCGGCGCCGCCGCCGCCTCCACCTCCTATGGACACGAAACAGAGGAAGGCCGGACTGCTTGACCCGCCTGAAGGCGGAACTCCGAACGCCCGAAAGCACCGGCAGTCGTAGGGTGGGGCTTGCCCCACCGGGAACCCGGATCCCAGGAAGACGGTGGGGCAAGCCCCACCCTACACATTACCGAGCTTGCTCATCAGAACTCATAAGGCCGAACTCCGAACACCACAAACCTTCGGCAGCAGCCCCCCACCCACATGTTACCGAACTTGCCCGAAAGGCTGGCGTTGGCGGAGGGACGCGGGTATCATGGCATGTCACCGGGGGCCGGGATGCGGCCCGCCGCAGAGTGCAAGCAAGAGATCCGACAGGTGAATTGAGGAGCACGACGATGAAGTATCTGGAGCGGACGAAAGAGCGACAAATGATATCCCGGCGGGAACTGCTGGGCAGTGCGGCGGCGGCAGCGGCCTTTACGATGGCGCCGCATCATGTCCTGGGGACGGCCGGTGCGGCGGCCAAGCCGAATTCTGTCTTCGACGGCGTGCGCATCGGCACGATCACGTACAGTTTCCGGGGCGTCGAAAGCACGGCCGAGGGCACGCTGAAGGCCCTCCTGGCGTGCGGACTCAGCGAGGTCGAGCTGATGAGCGGACCGGTGGATCATTACGTCGGTCTAAGCGGCGGCGCCCGCGGCGGCGGCCCGCGCGGCGGGAAGGACAAAGGGGCCCGGGTGACGGAAGAACAGCGGGCCGCCCTGCGCCAGCAGCAGGAGGACCAACGGCAGCGGCGCCTGTCGGTCCCGATGGAGAAGTACCAGGCCCTCCGCAAGATGTACAATGACGCGGGTGTCAACATCCATATCGTCAAGTACGACAGCATCGGCGCCGAGAGCATGACCGACGAAGAGATCGACAATTGTTTCCGGGCAGCCAGGGCCCTGGGGGCCACGGCCATCACCCGCGAATTGTCGGACCCCATCGCCAAGCGGCTCGGGCCCTTCGCGGACAAACACAAGATCTGGATCGGCTTCCACAACCATACGCAGCTCACGCCCACCACGTACGATGGGGACATCCTGTCCCACGGCCAGTACTTGGGCATCAATTTCGATGCCGGCCATTACCTCGCGGGCACCGGCCAGTCGCCGCTGGCGTTCATGGAGAAGTACCATAAGCGGATCGTCAGCCTCCACCTGAAGGACAGGACCAAGGCGGGCGGCAACCTGCCCTGGGGCGAGGGCGAGACGCCCCTCAAGGAAATCCTCCACTTGATGCGCCAGAAGAAGTGGACGTTCCCCGCCGACATCGAGCTGGAATACCGGATTCCGGAAGGTTCCAATGCGGTGGCGGAAGTGGCCAAGTGTGTGCAGTACTGCAAGAACGCCCTGGCCTGACCGGTGCGGCGCGGCTCCAGAGAGGACATGTTATGGCAGCAAGTCCGATGCAATTCGATCATGTGGGAATTCCGACGACCGAGAGCAAGCCGGGCATGACGTTCGTGCCGGCGACGCGGGTCTGGATCACCGAGGCCCATGACCACCCGTTCCGCGTGGAGTGGCTGCGGTTCGAGGCGGATAGCCCGGTAACCGGCCCGCTCCACGACGAGCCGCACGTGGGCTACCGGGTCCAGAGCGTCGAGCAGATCGCCCGGTTGAGCCAGGGCATGAAGGTCCTGCTGGAGCCGTTCGATGCAGGCTTTGCGGTGGCGGGCTTCTACCAGACCGCCGACGGCGCGAACATCGAGCTCGTCTGGTACCGCCAGGAACCCAAGAGCCGCTGACCGAACGATCGCCACCTTGTCATGGCATGAAACGAGCCTCATCATGTCATTGCGAGGAGCGCAGCGACGAAGCAATCTCAAGCTCCCATATCACAGGCAGGAGATTGCTTCGCTTCGCTCGCAATGACATGAGCATGGTCTTCATCCGGCAGAGGCTCCAGGGACTCGCGTGCCCTGTCTACGCCTCGTAGACATGCTGTTGCGATGAACACCAGACGTGCTTACGCCCGCGTACGTATGGCACCCAACTTGTTCGCAGTGTGCTCGTAAGAGCATATCGGGCCGTCTCCGGTTGACGGTGATCCGTTGTCAGTGGACAATCGCGAACATAGGGACACCAACTGAGAACCGACAACTGGGACCTGACAACTGAGATCGTTGCCGGCCGGTCCACGGCGGAGGTACGTCATGCTCAAAGGTTTCCTCAGAGCGATCGAGCCCGAGCAGATGGAGGCGCTGCACCGCGGCGTGCTGGAGGTGCTGGAGCGGACGGGGCTGCGCCTCCAGGGCGCGTTCCTGCTGCGGGCCCTGGCCGACGCGGGCTGCCGCGTGGACTTCGCCGCCCGGCGGGCGTGGTTCCCGCCGGAGCTGGTCGAGCGGCAGATCGCCGCCCAGCGGGACCGCTACCGGATGGTGCGCTCGTCCCTGTGGTACCCCTTCTGCCGGAGCCTGCCGCAGGACGATGTCGCGGCACCCGAGGAGTTCATCGTGGACTTCGGCTACGCGGCCCCTTGGCTCTACGACTACCCCCAGGCCCGATTCCGCAAGCCGACGATCCAGGACCAGGTGGACATGATCCGGCTGGGCGAGGCGCTGCCCAGCGTCAAAGCGGTCAATGCGCCCTTGATTTGCGGCGAGTTCGATCCACGGATCGAGACGATCGAGTCATCCCGGCTGCTCCTGCTCAACACGCGCAAGCCCGGCTGGGTCGGCACCAGTGCGGCCGGGGAGGTGAAGTACCTGGCCGAGCTGGCCGCGCTCACTGTGGGCGAGGACCGGGACGCCCTGCGCACCCAACCGCCGCTCTTCGTGACCGCATATTGCACCACGTCTCCGCTGAAGATCGACACGCGCTCCTGCGAGGTGCTCGAAGAGGCCCTGAAGTACGGCTTCCCGGTCAACTTCGCGCCGATGCCGATCCTCGGGGCCACGGCGCCGATGACGCCCGCGGGGGCGGCGATCGTCGCGGCGGCGGAGATCCTGGGCAGCATGACGGCCACGACCCTGATCGATCCGGACGTGTACTATTTCTCCACGAGCATCACCGGCGAGATGGATATGAAGACCACGCAGGTCTGTTACGGCACACCCGCGGCCATCCTGACCGATGTCGCGCTGCACCAGCTCTTCCGCCGGCGCTACGGCCTCGTCCACAACGTCGAGCCGGGCTACGTCGAGGCCCGGGTCCCCGGCCTGCAGGCGGCGTTCCTCAAGACCTACCGCCAGATGGCGTTCGGCGCCACGGTGAGCCTGCCTCTGCCCATCGGGGCCCTGGACAACGCCGCGGCCTTCTCTCCCACGCAGGCCATGCTCGACCTGGAGATGAACGAGGCGATCTACCGGTTCCACCGGGGCCTCGAGGTCAATGCCGAGACCTGCGCGGTGGATCTGATCCACGACCTGCTCTTCTGCGAGCGCGGCACCTACCTGGAGAGCGAGCACACTCTGTCCCATTTCCGGGACACCGGCTGGAATCCCCGCCTCTTCGACCGAAGCTATTTCGACCACACCCAGCCGGCGCCCTGCGGCGACGAAAAGATCCTCCAGGAAGCCGACCAGACGTGGAGACAATTAGTGGCCCGCGCACCCGCCCCGGTCCTCGACCCGGCGCGGGTGCGCGAGCTGGACCGCATCGTCGCCGCCGCCCAGAAGGAGCTTCTCGCACCCTGATTGCCAAGGGGCGCAAATGACGATAGAATATGCTGGTCCGTGTTGCATCGAGTGGTCCTATCTTTAGGAGGTACGGTCATGAGCATGCTGTCGCACATCTATCCGATTCTGATTGTCCTTGCCCTCTTGTCCCACGCCTGGCCGGCGGCCGGCGCGGACTCGTACACGGAACAGGGCCGGCAAATCCTCGAGGCGACCGGCGTCCAGGGCGGACTCGTGGTTCACCTGGGCTGTGGAGACGGCCGACTCACGGCGGCGCTGCGCGCGAACGACAGCTTTGTCGTCCAGGGTCTGGACCGCGACCCGGCGCAGGTCACCGCGGCCCGCCGGCACCTCCAGTCGCTGGGACAGTATGGCCACGTATCGGCGGACCATTGGCCCGGGGGCCAATTGCCCTATATCGACAACATGGTCAACCTGGTCGTCGGTGAAGAGCTCGGCGGGATATCGCAATCCGAGATCCTGCGGGTCCTGGCCCCGGGCGGGGTGGCCTATCTCAAGTCGGACGGAGGCTGGACGAAAATGGCCAAGCCCCGGCCGCGTCAGATGGATGAATGGACGCATTACCTGCACAGTCCCGGCAACAACGCGGTGGCCCAGGACAGCCTCATCGAGCCGCCGAGCCGGCACCAGTGGCTGGCCGGGCCGGGCTACTCCCGCCAGCACGATCACATGTCGAGCGTCAGCGCCGTCGTATCCGCCCACGGAAGGCTGTTCTACATCTTCGACGACGCCCCACGGGCTTCGATCCTGACCCCGCCGAAATGGGGCCTGATCGCGCGGGACGCGTTCAACGGCAAGGGGCTCTGGCGGCGGGAGATCCCCCTCTGGCACCAGCATCTCTGGCGGCTCAAGAGCGGGCCGCAGTTGCTGGCGCGCCGGCTGGTGGCGGTGGGCGACCGGGTATACGTCACCCTGGCCATCGACGGGCCGCTGTCGGTCCTCGATGCGGCGACGGGCCGGACCCTCCGAACCTATGAAGGCACTCGGGCGACCGAAGAGATCCTGTACTGCAACGGTATGCTGGTCTTGTCCGTAGCGACGGAGGATCAGCCCCTGCGGAGCGATCCGAAGAGGCACCACACCAGCCTGGCCGAGATGGAGAAGGACACCACCAACCCCCTGTGGACGGAGGCGCCGCGCACGATCCTGGCGGTCGAGGCCGAGACCGGCCGGGTGCTCTGGAAGAAGGAGTCGGCCTTGATCTCGCTGTCGCTGGCGGCCGATGCCGAGCGGGTCCTCTTCCATGACGGCCAGCGGATACAGTGTCTGGATCGGCAGACCGGGCAGCCACGCTGGGCCTCGGAGCCGCTGCCCGTCAAAGCGATCATGCGCAGCTCCGGCGGGGCCACGCTGGTCCTGTTCGAGGACGTGGTGCTGTACAGCGGACAGGCCCCCGCGGACAGACCCGCGTCGCGCGAAACGGCCATGTTCGCCTTGTCCAGCCAGGACGGCCGGACGCTCTGGCGGGCGCCGCACCATCCGTGCGGCCACATGGGCACCCCCGACGACATCCTGGTGGCCGGCGGACTCGTGTGGAATGGCGCCGTCGCCCAGGGGACGGATTCGGGCGTCATGACCGGCCGCGACTTGCGCACGGGCGAAGTGAAACGCGAGTTCGCGCCGGATGTCCAGACCCACTGGTTCCACCATCGCTGCTACCGCGCCAAGGCCACGGACAAGTACCTGCTCTTCTCGCGCACCGGCATCGAGTTCATCGATCATGCGGCCGAGAAATGGACCTGCCATCATTGGGTCCGCGGCGCGTGCCACTATGGCATCATGCCGTGCAATGGCCTTATCTATGCGCCGCAGCACCCTTGTGCCTGCTACATCGAGGCGAAGCTCTCCGGTTTTGTGGCCCTGGCGCCGGACTCGCCGACGGTGCAGCCGCGACGGGAGGTGCCCGAAGCCGAGCGTCTGACTCGGGGCGACGCCTACGACGCCGACCAGCAAACCACGGCGAACAGTCTGAAGAGGGACGATTGGCCGACATTCCGGCACGATGCCCAGCGCAGCGGCGCGGTGAAGACCACGGTCCGACCGGCGGACTTGAGGCAAACCTGGAGCGCGAAGTTGGGCGGCGCCCTCAGCGCGCCGGTCGCCGCCGAGGGCCGGTTGTATGTCGCGTCGATCCACACCCACCGCATCCACACCCTCGACGCTGTCACGGGCCGGGAGCAATGGAGCTTCACGGCGGGCGGACGCGTCGATTCGCCGCCGACGATCTGGCAGGGCCGGGTCCTGTTCGGCTCGGCCGACGGCCATGTCTACTGCCTTCGCGCCACTGACGGCGCGCTCGTGTGGCGGTACCGCGCCGCGCCGGAAGAACGGCGGATGATGGCTCTGGAACAAGTCGAGTCACTCTGGCCGGTCCATGGCAGCGTGCTGGTAGTCTCTGGTGGCGCGGGCGTCCCGTCCTCGCAGCGCGGGCAGGATGCCCGCGACACGTTGTATTGCGTCGCCGGCCGGTCGATGTTCCTGGACGGCGGGATGCGGCTGCTGCGCCTGGACCCGCGCACCGGCCGCAAGCTCTCCGAAACGATCCTCGACGACAAGGACCCCGCGACGCAAGAGAACCTCCAGGTCCACATCCAGGGCCTGAACATGCCTGTGGCACTGCCGGATATCCTCTCGAGCGACGGCCGGTACGTGTACATGCGCTCGCTGCCGTTCGATCTGGAGGGCCGGCGCAAGTTCGTCGCCTACGTGCCGGTCAAGGAGCAGCGCGGGGACGACCTGCACCTGTTCTGTCCGACGGGCTTTTTGGACGATTCCCTGTGGCATCGCACCTATTGGGGTTACGGCCGCGCCTGGGCTTCCGGCGCGGGCGGCTACTTCCAGGCGGGCCGGGTGATCCCCGCGGGCCGGCCGCTGGTGTTCGACGAGCAGCATGTGTACGGCTATGGGCGGCTCTGGCAGTACTACCGGTGGAGCACGCCGCTGGAGTCCCACCTCTTCGCGGCCCAGAAGGAGCCGCCGGTCGTGACTGCCGGCAGCGAGCAGAAAGCGGTCAAGAAAACCGCCAAGCAAACCGCGAAGAAGGCCGCCAAGCAGACGGGAGCGAAGGCCGAGCCCGTGACGCGCTTCGTCACGGAGTGGTCTCGGGACATTGTGGTGCACGTCAACTCGCTGGTCCTGACGGACAACGCCGTGTGGGCCGCCGGGCCGCCGGACGTGGTCGATGAGGCACAGGCCGTCAAGACCTTGTTCGAAACGGAAACACAGAAGAAGCTGGCCGAGCAATCGGCGGCCCTCGAAGGCAAACGCGGCGGATTGTTGCTGGCCGTCTCCCGCACCGACGGAGAAAGGCTCGCCGCGTATCGTCTGGAGTCCGCGCCCCGATTCGACGGCCTCATCGCCGCCAACGGGCGGCTGTACCTGTCGACCCAGACCGGCGAGATCCTCTGCCTGAGCAGCGCCGCCGGCCCACCGCTGCCCCCGGTCGAGAACCTCGTCGCCACTGCGCGCAGATAAGAACGGGTGGAGACTGCTCAGGGCAGAGGCCAAACCACTGATCGCGCCATGAATTAGGATGCACGTATCTCGGCTGTGCCGGGGACTCCAGAGAGTCCCGCCCTGGGAACGCCAATCTCCTGATTGGCAAGACCAGCCGATCGGGAGATCGGCGCGGGCTCAAAGGGATTGCTCGCGGCCGTCTCATCCGGTATGATATGGTTATGACAACCAAGGAAATCGCCTTGAGGACGATTGAGCAACTCCCCGAGAACGCCTCGTGGGAGGATATTCAAGAGCGGATCAACTTCATTGTTGGTGTCCGCAAGGGCCTTCGCGAACTGGACGACGGCCAGGGTATCCCCCACGACAAGGTCAAGGAGGAGTTTGCCGAATGGTCTTCCAACTGATCTGGGCTCCTTCGGCTCGACTCGACCTCAGCGAACTCGTTTCGTACATCGCGGAGTCCCGGCCCAGCGCTGCCGCCCGCTTCGTCCAGCGTATCTTCCAGGCGATCGAGCATTTGGCCGAATTTCCCGAATCCGGTCGGATCGTTCCCGAATTTGATGATCCCAATGTGCGCGAGGTTATTCGCAAACCTTGCAGAATCGTGTACAGAGTCAAGTCGCGGGAACAGATCGTGGAAATTGCACGGATCTGGCACGCCGCGAGGGGGATTCCGCAACTGTAGAGCGGCGAATTGTGGCTGATCCCGATGAGTCTTGACGAAGAACTTATCCCGGCTGCGCCGGGGACTTTTTGGGTTTTCCACAAGCAACACACTTGCCCATTATCCCCAAGGTCCCCAGAGCCCCAGGAGTTATCCACAAAAACAAATTCCTATACGATGAACTTAT
>VGYL01000069.1 GCA_016872975.1 Planctomycetota bacterium | reverse complement strand
GTGGATCGAGCGGGTACGGCCTCGGCGCTGGCCGCTTGGCTGGTCGGCCGACAACCCTATGCCCGGGCCAAATGGCAGGCGTACGTGCCGCCCGGGCCGTGGAAGTACAGAAACGGCTCGCATCACATCAGCGACGTGCTGGCCCTCTATGAGGATTACTGCCGTCGGCACGGCGTGAGTCCGGACGACCTCGCGTTGTTCGAGCACTGGGCGGCTCACGTGTACCGCCCGCCGTCTTCGGATGAGGAGCACGCCCCTGGGGCCGACGAGGACGCCGGCTCTTCTTGCGGCCCATACGTGGCCCGCTGACATCCTCTCCCCGCCGCTCGGGCCTCAATATTGTGGCCGCGTGCTCACCAGTCGATTTCCGCGCTGATGGGAGTGTGATCGCTGAGGCTGGGAATCGGGACGGTCAGTGCCTGGGAATCACGCGGTTGCCTGAAAAACCCCTGTGATTTCCCCTACGCAGGATTTGGACCACCTTGACGCACCCTACCGCAACCGGTAGTATACACAGTTGGTCGCAGGGGATTCCGGGGAATGGTGAACTCTGGGAGCCTCCCGCCGGTACAGCATATAGTAATATCGTAGGAATAGTAGGAGATTGGATGCAATGAAGCTCTCCACTCGGACACGTTATGGGATGCGGGCGATCATCGAGTTGGCCCAGCACGAGGGCAAGCGACCGCTTCAGTTGAAAGCGATTGCCGATCGGCAGGACATCTCCGTCAAGTATCTGGAACAACTGATGAGTCTGCTGCGCGCGTCTGGATTCGTGCGGAGCGTCCGCGGCTCCAAGGGCGGCTATGTGCTCGCGCGGCCGGCGGGCGACGTGCGACTCAGTGAGATCTTTCGCTGCCTGGAAGGGCCGGTGACCACGACCGAGTGCACGGAGGACGAAGACTGCTGCAAGCGGTCGGCGGATTGCGTCGCCCGGGATCTCTGGATGGAAGTAGAGGCCGCGATTCAGCAGGTCCTGAGCTCCCTGACCTTGGCCGACATGGTCAACAAGGCGAAGGCCCACGCATCGGGATATGAGATCTGACGATTCTGAGATGGGAAAGAAACACTTTACGAACGGAAGGCTCGAGAAACTGGTCGACCGGATCACGGAGACGTACCAGGACGATTCGGGCATCAATTTCATCGATGCGGACAATCTGCCCGTGCGCGGGCAGATCGTGGAAGTGCTCGGCTGGCTCTTCGAGGTGCTTTTTCCGGGCCATACCGGCAACAGGGCCGTGACGCGATCCAACGTCCGGTTCATCGTGGGCGATCTTCTGAGCCAGATCTACGTGGCGCTGGTGGAGCAGGTCAACCGCGCGTACCAGTACCAGTGCCGCATCGACAACTGCCGGCACTGCAACTGCCGGAGCATGGCCGAGAAAGTCACGGAGGAGCTGCTGATGGAGTTGCCCCGGATTCGGGAGCAGCTCAAGGGGGACGTGCGGGCGGCCTTCGAGGGCGACCCGGCCGCCAAGAGCTACGAGGAAATCGTCATGAGCTACCCCTGCATCACGGCGATCGCCACCTACCGCATTGCCCACGAGCTGTGGATTCGCCAGGTGCCGCTGATCCCGCGCATCATGTCCGAGCGGGCCCACGCCCGGACGGGCATCGATATCCACCCGGGCGCCCGGATCGGCAGCCATTTTTTCATCGACCACGGCACGGGCGTGGTGATCGGGGAGACCACTATCATCGGCAACAACGTGAAGATCTACCAGGGGACCACCCTGGGCGCCCTGAGCTTCCGGCGGGACGAGCGCGGCCGGATCAAGAAGGACGGGAAACGCCACCCGACGATCGAGGATGACGTGACGATCTACGCCGAGGCCACGATCCTCGGCGATGTGACCATCGGCAAGGGCGCGGTCATTGGCGGCAATACCTGGGTCAAGGAATCGGTCCCCCCCGGCGTGACCGTGTCCAGCCCCAGCCCCGATCTCGTCTACCGCAAACGCCAGACCGGCAGGAAGAAGGGATAGCCGCCGTGGAAGGGACGCGGGCCCAGAGGCTGATGAACGAAATCCGGGAGCTCAAGGCGAAGCGCAACGCCGTCCTCCTGGCCCACAATTATCAACCGGCCCCGATCCAGGATCTGGCCGACTTCTGCGGCGATTCGCTCGGGCTGAGCATCGAAGCCGCGAAGACGGAGGCGGAAGTGATCGTGTTCTGCGGCGTCCGCTTCATGGCGGAGACCGCAAAGATCCTCTCGCCGGACAAGACCGTGCTGCTGCCCGATCGGTGGGCGGGCTGCCCCATGGCCGACATGATTACCGCCGAGCAACTGCGCGACCTCAAGCAGAAGCACCCGGAGGCACTCGTTGTCTGCTACGTCAACAGCACGGCGGACGTCAAAGCCGAGAGCGATTATTGCTGCACCAGCGCCAACGCCGTGGACGTCGTCCGGTCCTTGCCGATGGACCGGCCGATCCTCTTCGTGCCCGATCAGCATCTGGGCCGGTTCGTCGCACAGCAGACGGGCCGGGATCTGATCCTGTGGCCGGGGTACTGTCCGACCCACGTGTTGATCGGCGAAGACGACATCCGGCGCGCGAAAGAACAGTATCCGGAGGCTGTCGTGATCGCCCACCCGGAGTGCTCCGAGCCGGTGAAAGACCTGGCCGATGCCCTCCTGAGCACCGGCCAGATGCTCGGCTTCGTGCGGAAGAGCCCGGCGCGACGCTTCATCGTGGCGACGGAAGTCGGGATGCTTCATCCGCTGCAGAAGGTCCGGCCCGACGCGGAGTTTCTCCCGGCCGGTTCCCGGGGGATCTGTCCGAACATGAAGAAGATCACCCTGGAGAAGGTCCTGGCCTCGTTGACCGACCTGCAATTCCCGATCGAGGTGCCCGAAGACATCCGGCGCCAGGCCGAGCGGTCCCTGCAGCGGATGGTCGAGATTCTGCCCGAGAAGTAGCCGGGTGCGGGCCAGATCCTATGGGTCCCGTACGTCCGGTCGATTCGGCAGCGAAAACCGCCGGCCTGAAACCAACGTATTCCAAGAAGGTGGAGAAGAAACGCAGAACAGGGAACCGCTATGTGGGAATACACGGACAAACTGAAAGACCACTTTTTCAACCCGCGCAACGTGGGCGAGGTGGACGACCCCGACGGGGTCGGCGAGGTGGGCTCGCTGGCGTGCGGCGACGCCCTGCGGCTGACCTTCAAGCTCGATGAGAACGGGCGGATCAAGGACGCGAAGTTCAAGACGTTCGGCTGCGCCAGCGCCATCGCGACCTCCTCCGTCCTGACCGAGCTGATCAAAGGCAAGACGCTCGAAGAGGCGATGCAGGTGACGAACCGGGACATCGCCGAGTACCTGGGCGGCTTGCCCGAGCAGAAGATGCACTGCTCGGTCATGGGGCGCGAGGCGTTGGAGGCCGCGATTGCCAATTACCGCGGCGGCGATACGGCCAAACACGAGATCGAGGGCAATATCGTTTGCACCTGCTTCGGCGTCACGGACATCGAGATCGAGCGGGTCGTCCGCGAGAACGGGCTAACCACGGTTGAACAGGTGACGAACTACTGCAAGGCCGGCGGCGGCTGCGGCGGCTGCCGGGGCGAGATCGAGAAGCTCATCGAGCGGGTGCAGGGCGAGCGCGTGCGCGAGCAGGTGCCGCCGCCGCCGCGCCACGGGGGCAGGCTGACCACGATCCAGAAGATCCAGCTCGTGCAGCAGACGATCAACGAGCAGATCCGTCCGGCCCTGCGGGCCCATGGCGGCAACATCGAGCTGATCGATGTCGAAGGGAACAAGGTGATCATTGCCTTTCGGGGCATGTGCGCCCAGTGCAAGGTCAGCGAATACACCATGAAGGACGTGGTGGAGGCCAAGCTCCGCGAATTCGTCACGCCGGAGCTGTACGTGGAGGAAGACGCGGATTCTTCCGCCGGGCCCGAGGCGCAGGAGCACCAAGCATGAAATCCGAAATTCCAATCTCGAAATCCGAAACAAATCCAAAATCCAAAACTCGAATATCCAAAACTACGGACCGAGCTCTGCCCGTTTTTGGATTTTCTTCGTTTTTTTCCGTTTGGAATTTGTTTCGGATTTCGAATTTCGATATTCGAATTTCCACGCCGCGCGGCTTCGAATTTCGGATTTTCTTCACAGGGGATCGGGCATGACAACCATCTATTTCGATAACAACGCGACCACGCGGGTGGCGGATGAGGTTTATGAGGAGATGCAGCCGTACTTTCGGGACCTGTACGGCAACCCGTCGAGCATGCACACGTTCGGCGGCCAGGTGGGGATCAAAATCCGCGAGGCCCGCGAACGCGTGGCCCGCCTCCTGGGCTGCGATCCGAGCGAGATCATCTTCACCAGTTGCGGCACGGAAAGCGACAGCACGGCCATCCACGGAACGCTGGCGGCGGCGCCGCACAAGCGCAAGGTCATCACGACGCGGGTGGAGCATCCGGCGGTGCTGGCCGTCTGCCGGGACCTGGAGAGCCGCGGCTACCATGTCATCGAGCTCGGTGTGGACAAGTCGGGCCGGCTCGATCTCAACGAGTTGGAGCGCCAGCTTGACGACGATACGGCTCTGGTGACCATCATGGCCGCCAACAATGAGACCGGCGTGATCTTCCCGATCGAGCGGATCGCCGAGCTGGTGACCGACCGGGGCATCGTCTTTCACACCGACGCGGTGCAGGTGGTGGGCAAGATCCCTCTGAACCTGTCGAAGAGCCCGATCAATCTGCTGAGCCTGTCGGGGCACAAGCTGCACGCTCCCAAGGGCGTGGGGGTCCTCTACGTGAAGAAGGGCACGCGAATTGCCCCGTTCCTGCTGGGTGGCCACCAGGAGAGCGGCCGTCGGGCCGGCACCGAGAACGTCCCGGGCATTGTCGGCTTGGGCCAGGCCTGTGAGTTGGCCGCCGCGAGCCTGGCCGACGAGAACACGCGCGTGAAGGCCCTGCGGGACAAGCTCGAAGAGGCCCTCCTCAATACCTGCCCGGACAGCCGGGTCAATGGCGACCCCGCCAGCCGTCTGCCCAACACGACAAACATCAGCTTCGAATACATCGAAGGCGAGGCGATTCTGCTGCTGCTCGATCGTCACGGCATCTGCGCCAGCAGCGGCTCGGCCTGCACCTCTGGCTCCCTGGAGCCCTCGCACGTGCTGCGCGCGATGGGGGTGCCCTTCACCGCCGCCCACGGCTCGATCCGTTTCAGCCTCAGCCGCTACAACACCGAAGAGGAAGTGGACTTCACGATCCGGAAAATGCCCGAGATCATCCACCGCCTCCGCGAGTTGTCCCCCTTTGTCCAAAGCGCCCGGCGCTGAATATGCGCGAGGGGTCCACAATAGCGGACTTGGCCGCCGGCACGTCCGATATTCCCGGCACTGACGGCTGATGGTCGGTCCTGCAGGTGTTGTTGCCCTCTTCGTGAGAAAGCCGGCGGGCTCTCTGGACCATGAAGGTCCAGGTGTTCCTTAGTACGAAGCACGGAGGCGTTTCCCTGTTCACTGATGACGCGCGGTTACTCATCGATGGTGCTACGATGGTGCTACGTCGCAACAGGCGGTCCTGCAGGAAGCCCGCCGACCTCGAAGAGGTCCGGCTGCCGGTCCTGCGTCCCATTGTCTTGGTGATCCTCGCGCTGCTGGCGGTCTTCACCGGCTGCATCGTCTGGCTCCAGGAGCGCAGGATCGACGATCACGTCCGGGATCGCATTGGACGGGTCAAAGCGCTCTTCCGGGAGTGCCTGCTGGAGGATTCCCGCCTGTTGCGGGGACTGGCGGATTCTCTCCGGCGGGATGGGGAATTGCAGCGGCGCTGGCGCAGCGGTGACCGGGACGCCCTGCAGAAGTACGCACAGCCCCTTTTCGAGGAGCTGCACTCCCGCTGTCAAATCACCCACTTGTACTTCCACCGCACCGACCGGACGTGTTTTCTGCGGGTGCACGATCCACAGCATCAGGACGACCGGATGGACCGTGCGATGCTCGAGCGGGCCGAGTGGGGCGAGGGCTCCTCCTGGGGCCTTGAGCTGGGGCCGGGGGGCGTGTTTGCCGTGCATCTCGTGCAACCCTGGCGCATCGACGGCGAGTTGGCAGGCTACCTCGAGTTGGGCGAGGAGATCGATCACATCCTGGCCAGACTCAAGCACGTCCTCGACGTGGAGTTGGTTGTGGCGGTCGACAAACCGTTTCTGGACCGTCCCGCGTGGGAACAAGGCATGAAGAGGCTCGGCCGCGGAGCGGACTGGGACCTCCTGCCCCACGTCGCGGTCAGTGCGCACACGTTTGGACCGGCCGTCAGCCGGCCCATCACGTGCCCGACGGTGAGTCAGCTTGGCGCCAAGGTGCTGTTCGATGAGATGATCGATGGCCGGCGGTTCCGCGGCGGGTCCATCGTTCTCTCGGATGCCGCGGACCGGCCGGTGGGCCGGATCGTCGTCCTGTGCGACATCGGGGCCGAGAAGGCCTCGATGCGGCAATTGCTCATCATGCTGCTGGACCTCAGTGCCGTCGTCGCTTTGGCAATGATCGTGCTGTTCGGCCGCTTCGTCCGGGACATCGAGCGCCGGCTGACCGCCCTCTACACGGACCTTCGCACGCAGATCGAGAAACGCAAGAGCGTGGAGGAAGAGCTGCGACAGCACCGCGACAATCTGGAGGACCTGGTCTGCCAACGTACCCTCGAGTTGGAGACCACCAATCGGCATCTGTCAAAGGAGATCACCGACCGCCTGGCGGCCGAACGCTCGCTCCACGACCTCAATGAGGAATTGCGGCGCACGGTCGGGCGCTTGGATGCGGCCAACAACGATCTGAAGGGCTTCCTGCGCGTGGCCGCCCACGACCTCAAGGCGCCCATCCGGGCCGTGGGGACCCTCGTCGACTGGATTCGCGACGACTGCCAGGACCGGATCAGTGCGTCCAGCCAAACCAACCTGGACCTGCTGGGCAACCGCGCCGCGCGGCTGAGTCGCCACATGGACCGCATCCTGGAGTACGCCGACATCGCCGCCGACAACAGTCGGGCGCGCCCGGTGGATCTTCACGGGCTCGTACACGAGATTATTGCAGAGATCGACCCGCCGCCCGGCATCGACATGGTCGTCGAGGACGAACTTCCCGTCGTCTTGGCCGACCGGACGCGCATGACGCAAGTCTTCGAGAACCTCCTGCGGAACGCCGTGAGGTACATGGGCAAGCCCACAGGTTCGGTGCGGGTCGGTTGTGTTCGTGAGGATGACCTCTGGCGATTCCACGTCAGCGACACCGGCCCGGGAATTGAGGAGCGGTTCTTCTCGAAGATCTTCGCGATGTTCCAGACTCTGTCGCCGCGCGACGAGGTCGAAGCCACCGGCATGGGCCTGACCATCGTCAAGCGGATTGTCGAACTCTATGGGGGCGTGATTTCGGTCCAGTCCGTCGTGGGGCAGGGCACTACCTTCACCTTCACGCTCCGCGTGCCTGCCGCCGAGGCGCCCGTAGTGCCTGAACTCGTGTCCGCATCGTGACCACGACGCCCCAAACTTGCCACCGGGCCCGGAATCCGGCTCTGTGCACTCTTGACGCAGGCGGAAACCGGTCTCTCCGCGGATGCTGTTCTCAACCAGTCGGAGACGCCCGGCCGAGGCGGTGGCGGTACTGGTCGAGGATGACCGCGGCGACGATGACGCAGCCGGTGATCAGGCGTTTGTATTCGTCGCGGACCCCCACCTGGGCCAGTCCGGCTCCGAGGACCGCGATAATCAGGACCCCGAAGAAGGAGCGGACCACCGAGCCCCGGCCGCCCATGAGACTGGTGCCGCCGATGACGACCGCGGCGATGACCTGGAGCTCGAAGCCGGTGGCGGTGTTGGGATTCGCCGAGGACATGCGGGCCGTCTGGATCGTGGCGGCGACCGCCGCCAGCAGGCCCGAGAGCACGAAGACCGCCAGCTTGTAGGGACGCGGATCGATGCCGGAGAGGCGAACCGCCTCCTCGTTGGTGCCGATGGCGATCAAGTAGCGGCCGAACACGGTGCGCGACAGGACCAACTGGCCGGCCACGACGATGAGGATCGCCAGGAGGAAGGGCAGGGACAGGCCCAGGATCGTCGTCTCCGTGATGACTTCGACGGGGCCGCCGACATAGATGGTGCGCGATTGCGTCACCCAATACGCGGCGCCGCGGGCGGCTTCCAGCATGCCGAGCGTCACGATGAAGGAGGGTAACCGCCAGCGGATGATGATAAGGCCGTTGGCGCCGCCGCAGGCAAGCCCGACGAGCAGACAGGCGGGGACCGCCAAAGCCAGAGGCAGACCCCAATTCACCAGGGCGATCCCGAGGGCCGCGCTCGACAAGGCCAGCACCGAGCCGACCGACAGGTCGATACCCGCAAGGATCAGCACGAACGTCATCCCCACGGCCGCAATGGTGGTATCGGGGATCTGGTTGGCGATTGTCCGGAAGGTCGTCAGCGTGAAGAAGTTCCGGGCCCAAAGGCCGAAGATGACGAGCAGCAGGACCAGCGCGATGGCCATGCCGAAATAGTCGGCGAGAACGCCGCCCCTTCGAATCCCTGCGGAGAAGATTCGAAATGCGAAGCCGCGCGGCGCGCAAATCCGAAACTCGAAATTCGAAATTCGAAACAAATCCCGAAGGGAAGAAAACGGGCAGAAAAACCCAAACGCTCGCGCCGGCCGAGAGCCGTTTCGAATTTTCTTCCGTTCTGAAAATTCGAATTGATCTCTCCGCCGGCGCGGTGTGTTTCGGATTTCGGATTTCGGATTTCGAGCTTCCGGCCTCGGGTCGGCGCTTCGGTCATCGGTAAACTCACTGGTCATGGACTTGGGGCTCTCCTTGTGCCTTGACGTACTCGCTGAAGGCGGCGGCCATGATCTGTTCCTGGCTCCATTGGCTCCGCTCGAACAGTCCCGCTACCCGGCCCGCCGACAGGGCCATGATCCGATGGCAGACCGCCATCAGCTCTTTGAGGTCCGAAGAGACGAAGAGGATCGCCTTGCCTTTGTGGGCCAGCTCGCCCAGCATCCGGTAGATCTCGAACTTGGCGCCCACGTCGATCCCCCGCGTCGGCTCATCGAAAATAAGAATCTCGCAGTCCCGGAAGAGCCACTTGGCGATGACCACCTTCTGCTGGTTGCCGCCGCTGAGCTGCCCGGCCGTCTGCTCGACGGACCAGCACTTGATCCCCAGAGAATCGGTGTACTCTTGGGCGATCCGCTGTTCCCGCGCGGGGTCGATCCAGCCCCAGCGACTCAGATGCCCCAGGCGGGTGATGGATATATTCGCCCGAACCGCGAGGGAAAGAAGCAGGCCCTGTTCCTTGCGGTCTTCGGTGAGCAGGGCGATTCCCTGGCGGACGGCGTCACTGGGCTTGCGAATGCGCGCCGGCTCCCGGGCGCCGTGCAAATAGACGGCACCGGCCTCGGGCGGATCGGCGCCGAAGATCGCCCGCATCGTCTCGGTGCGGCCCGAGCCCATCAGACCCGCGACGCCCAGAATCTCGCCGCGATGGGCCTCGAACGAGACGTTTCGGACGCGGTCGCCGCAACAGAGTCCGGCCACGCGCAGGGCTACGGCGCCCCGCTCGCACGGCTGGGCCAGGCACTCGTGCCCCAAATCCCGGCCGACCATCAACCGAATCACCGTGTCCGGATCGACCTCGTTGGTCCGATGGGTGGCGACCCACTTGCCGTCGCGCAGGATCGTGACGCGATCCGCGATGCTCAGCACCTCCTCGATGCGATGCGAGATGTAGATGATACCGACGCCCTCGGCCCTGAGCCGGCGGATCTGCGTAAAGAGGAGCTCTACTTCGCCCTGCGTCAGCGACGCGGTCGGCTCGTCGAGGGCCAGGACCCGGCACCGGCGCGAGAGCCCCGCCGCGATCTCGACCATCTGTTGGCGGCCGACGCCCAGCAGGCGGACCGGGGTGGCGGGGTCGACGTCCTGCAGACCCACCTTCTCCATGGCCATGCGGGCGGCCTGATGCAGCGTGGTGTAGTGCACAAAGCCGAACCGGCTGGGCAGCCGTTCGAGGAAGATATTCTCCGCGACCGTCAGATTGCCGATCAGGTTGAGCTCCTGCATGACCATGCGGACCCCCTGTCCCTCGGCGTCGATCCGGGACTTGGGCTGATAAGGCCGGCCCGCCAGGACCATCTGCCCTCCCTCCGCGGCCTGCACGCCGGCCAGGATCCGCGTCAGCGTGCTCTTGCCGGCGCCGTTTTCGCCCACCAGGGCATGGACCTCGCCGGCCCGCAGATCGAAATCGACGCACCGCAGCGCCTGGACGCCGGGAAAGACCTTGTCGATGCCGGTCGCGAACAGAAGTCTATCGGTCGTGGCTGTCATTATGCCTCTGCGGCGTACGGATCTCGTTTGTAGTGACGCCGTCAGGCGTTATCTTCCATGCCGTCTATGCTCTTACGAGCACACTACAAACCTCCTTGGCCGATGCGAGTGCTACGGCGTTTCCGCGGTGATGAGGTCTACGGGGGTCTCCTTGTCCGTGGGCTGGGCCTTGGTCTTCAGCATCTCCAGGGCGTACTCGATGCCGAACAGGGCCAGCTTGTCCGCGTGCTGATCCACCGTGCACAGGATGCGTCCTTCCTTCAGGAGTCGCTGCACCGCGGCGATGTTGTCGAACCCCACGACGTGGATGCTGCCCAGCTTGCCCGCATCGCGCAGGGCCGCCACGGCGCCCAGGGCCATGCTGTCGTTGGCGCACAGGATCGCCTTGAGGTCCGGGTGCTCGTTGACCAGGGCCGAGGCGATGGGCTGGGCCTTGTCCGTCTCCCAGTAGCCGGTCTGCGAGCTGATGATCGAGATGCTGCCGGCGAGCATGGCGTCCTCGAACCCAAGCTTGCGCTGGATGCCGTTGAACGCGTTGGGAGCCCCTTCAATGACCGCGACCTTGTCCCCGGCTTTGAGCTTCGCCGCGAGATGCTCGCCGGCCAATCTGGCCCCTTTGCGGTTGTCCGGGCCGACGAACGGGATCTTCACGCCCTTGTCCTGGAGCACCGCCTCGTCGAACTTGTTGTCGATGTTGACCACGATGATGCCGGCATCCATCGCCCGTTTGCAGACCGGGACCAGGGCCTTGGAATCGGCGGGCGCGATCACGAGGGCGTCCACCCCCTGCGCGATCATCTGCTCGACGTACTCGACCTGCTGGATGACATCGGTCTCGTTCTTGATCCCGACGACCTTGAGGTCGTACAGGTCCTGGTGCTGCGCGTGATGAGCCTTGGCGCCCTCTTCCATCGTCTTGAAGAACTCATTGGCCAGCGACTTCATCACCAGAGCGACCGTCGGCCTGTCCTTCTGCCGGCGACACCCGCAGCTCAGGATCAGTCCCAACGCCACGACCACCGGCAGGGCGCGTAGCACGCACCATTTCATCCCGGGCACCAGGCGACAAATCATAAATCGTAAATCATAAATCATGAATCTCATTTGCGTCTCCTTGAGTCTTCCCTTGGGGCGGGAACGAACGCACCGACTTCTTCCGTGGTGGGCATCGACGGTTGTGCCCCCATTTTCGTCACGCACAGGGCAGCGGCCTGGTTCGCGAACAGGGCGGAATCCCGCAGGCTCTGGCCCCGGCCCACGCCGACCGCCAGAGCGCCGGTGAAGGCATCACCGGCAGCGGTCGTGTCCACGGCCTTCACCCTCTCGGCGGCGATATGTTCGCGCACATTGCCTTCCGCCAGCAGAGACCCTTTGGCCCCCATGGTCACGATGACCGACTTCACCCCGGCCTCCAGTAACCGATCCGCCGCCGCAGAGGCCGACTCCGGGTCCACGACCGCAACCCCGGTCAGAATCTGGGCCTCCGTCTCGTTGGGCGTCAGGACGGTGACCCGCGCGAGCAGGGCGGGGGGAAGCGTCTGGGCCGGAGCCGGGTTGAGGATGAAAGGCACACGCGCGTCGTGCGCCAGCTCCGCGACACATTCCACCGTCGCCAGGGGGATTTCCAGTTGCGTTACGACCGCCCCGGCGGACCGGATCTCGCCCTGCGCCCGACGGACATCGTCCGGCGAAAGCCGGGCGTTCGCGCCGGGAGCGACCACGATCGCATTGTTGCCGGCCTCGTCGACCGTGATCAGCGCCACGCCGGAGGGCGCCTCCGGCGTCAGCGTCACGTACCGGGTGTCCACGTTCTCCTTCTGAAAGTTCTCCAGGGACTTGCGTCCGAAGACATCGTCGCCCAGCCTGGCCACGAAGATCGAGTGCACCCCCAGCTTGGCGATGGCGACCGCCTGGTTCGCCCCTTTGCCGCCCGGGACCATGAGGAAGTCGCCTCCGAGGATCGTCTCGCCCGGCACCGGAATCCGGGGCGACCGGACCACCAGGTCCATATTCGAGCTGCCGACCACCACGACTCTGGAATTGACTGCTGCGATGGCACACCTCTTCAAAGTTTGAAGTTTGAAGGTTGATGGTTGACTTGGCGCTTCGCAGAGGCCTCTTAAATCAAACATCAACCATCAAACATCAACAATCACCTTGTCAGTCTTTCCACAAGCCATCTTTCGTACCCGTCCAGGTCGCTCCATTGGACGGCGCAATCGACCGTCTTGGCGCCCTCTTCGACCCGCGTGAAGCCATCGTCCGTGATGCGAATGGGCAGCGGTTTCATCTCCACGAGATCCTTTCGGATCGCCAGGTAGATGGCGACCGTGTCGAAGAGCACCGTGCTGCTCGTCTTGAGCTTCTCGTCCGTGAGGCGGTCGCGGCCGGTGTCGTCGAGGTCCTGGCGGCCCCGCAGGCCGTCCCGGAACCACACGCGGTAGTTTTCCAACAAGTTGCGGGTGATGGGACTGTTCCGTTGCAGGATCTTCTGGTACTTGTCACCGCGCAGAACCACCAGGCCGCAGGTATCGAGCGGCGTGATCGTGATCGGCCAGGGGGCCGTGAAAACCGTCTTGGCCGCTTCGACGTCCGCCTTGACGTTGTACTCGGCGCTCGGCGGGGCTTTGCCGTTGTACCCGAGATAGACACTGCCGTGCATGCCGATGAAGTCCGCCTTCCGGGCGATGCGCGGCTCGCGTCTGAGGGCCGCCGCGACGTTGGGCAGCGGTCCGACGGCGATCAACGTTACGCGGGTGGGCGAGTTCATGATCGTGTCGATGATCGCCTGCACGCCATCGGTGAGGACCCGCCCGGGGTAGGAAGACAGGGCATAGTCCCCGGCCCAGCCGGTCTGGCGGCCGGAGCTGCCCGGCTGTTTGACCCCGATACCGATGGGAATCTCGGTCCGGTCGGCCCGGTCGAGGTATTTCGCCACCACCCGCGCCTTGGCCTCGGTGTCGTGCACCGCGGTCGTGACCAGCTTGCAGTCGAGCTCGGGGGCTTGCAGCAGCAGGGCGAGTGCCCACGTATCGTCGATATCGTCGCAGATATCCGTGTCGAAAATGACCGGCGTGCGCCCGGCCGCACCAAAGACGAGCCCGGAGGTCAGGACGAGAACGACGCCCAGCAAACCCGGCAGCAGGGAACGGACAGGCAACAAGGGTCGATTCATAATCGGCCTCCCACGAATTATGATTTACCATTCGCGATCGACAGTGTACCATAAGGCACGACGCCGAATCATAAATCATCAACCGTCAAACATCAATAGGAACTGATCCATGGACGTGATCCCCGCCATTGACCTGAGGGACGGCAAGGTCGTCCGGTTGATCCAGGGCCAGTACGATCGTCAGATCACCTATCGGGACGATCCTGCCGACCAGGCCCGGCAGTTCCACGCCGACGGGGCCCAGTGGCTCCACGTCGTGGACCTCGACGGCGCCAAGGAGGGGCATCCGGTCAACACCAGGACGATTGCCGCCATCGCCGCCCTGGGCCTGCTCAAGGTCGAGGTCGGCGGCGGCATCCGCAACGAGGCGGCCATCCGCCAGTTGCTCGGCGCCGGGGTGACGCGGGTGATCATTGGCACCAAGGCGGTCACCGACTTCGAGTGGTTCCGCGAGATGGCCTTCAAGTTCAAAGGCCGGCTGGTTCTCGGCCTTGATGCCCGCGACTCGATGGTGGCCACGCACGGCTGGGTGGAAGACAGCAACCTGACCGTGCTGGAGTTCGCCGCCAAGGCCGACAAGCTGCCCCTGGCGACCATCATCTACACGGATATCACCAAAGACGGCATGCTCTCCGGCCCGAACATCGACCGGACCAAGTCGCTGGTCGAGGCCGTGCGCACGCCCGTGATCGCCTCGGGCGGCGTCAAGGAAGTCGAAGACATCCGCCGGCTCAAGCCCATCGGCGTCGCCGGCGTCATCGTCGGCCGCAGCCTCTACGAGGGCACCCTCTCGCTCCGGCAGGCCCTCGAAGCGGCAACCTAACGAGTGTTGACCAGCAAGATCAGTAACGTGTAGGGTGGGGCTTGCCCCACCGCTTTCCCTCGTGAAACGCCGTACTACGAGCCGGCGCCGACGGGTGCGACAAGGCATTGGCACGCCCCGTCTCGGGCGAAAATTGGGTTTGTTTTCTTCCGCCCGTTTTCTACTGTATCGTTCATAACTCCTTTCTCATCAAACACTTGCCCCTCTTTTGTGCCGGTCCCAATTGGGTTTGTTTCGCACGGTTTGTCCGAGGCGGACAGGGTTAAGTTTGAAGTTTGAAGTGTGAAGTGTGAGGTAAGAAGACCCGCCGCCGGGTTGTCTTCACTTGAAACTTCACACTTTACACTTGGAACTTCCTCCGTCAGGT
>VGYL01000068.1 GCA_016872975.1 Planctomycetota bacterium | reverse complement strand
CCTCATGCTCTGCGCGATCACGCGCGACCTGTACATGAACGCGCTGTCCAAGGTCGACAGCCCCGAGTACCGCCTGGCCATCGCGGACGCCAAGAAGTTCCTGCGATACGCCGTGGCACGCTGGGGTTACTCCACCAGCGTGGCCGCATGGGAGTACTGGAATGAGATGGACCCGGGCAAACCGACGGACCGCTTCTATGCCGAGGTCGGCGACTACCTGGCGCAGATCGATATCTACAATCATTTGCGGACCACCAGCACCTGGCACCCGTCCGCGCGGGACTGCCGTCACCCGCAGATCGACATCGCCCAGACCCACCACTACATGCGGCCCGACAACGACGATTTCAAAGACGAGGTCGAGTCCATCGTCCGCCAGACGCGGTTCCTCCGCGAAAACGCGCCGGCCAAACCGGCCCTGATCGGCGAGTTCGGCCTGGCCACGCCGAAGTGGGGCCTGAGCGAGCACATGAAACAGGACCGCGAAGGCGTGCATTTCCACAACTGCCTGTGGGCCTCCGCCTTCGCCGGCAGCTCGGGCACCGCCCTGTTCTGGTGGTGGGAGCTGTTGGACCAGCAGGACGCCTATCGGCACTACAAGCCGCTGGCCGCGTTCCTGGCCGGGATTGCGCCGGCGGGCTTGCAGCCCACCACGGCCACCACGGCGCACCCGCGTCTGCGCCTCCTGGGACATCAGGCCAACGACCGCGCCTACCTGTGGCTGGCGAATCGGCAGTCCATCTGGTGGAACCTGGTCGTGGATCAGCGAACGCCGGAGCCGATCGACTCCGCCACGATCACAATCGACAATCTCGACCCCCGCGACTACGTCGTCCTGTGGTGGGATCCGCAGGAAGGCGCGCCGGTGAGCCGGCACATCGTGAAAGCCGACCAGGGCCGCCTCGAATTGGCGGTCCCGCCCTTCACGCGGGACCTCGCCTGCAAGATCACGCCCGCCTCATTCGCGGAGTGACGCCCCGGCGTGCGGCACGCGGCTTCGCGACTCGCAATGGCATGCGGGGAATTGCCTTGACGACTCTGTGTTCACCCTGGCGGACGGGTTTTTCCGGCTTGACGTGCCTCGATGAGAGTGGTACGCTTGAGAGGTATGAGCAGACGGCGAGAACAGACGACGAGAAGGAAATGGATCGGCATGGCCTTCTGCCGATGGCACAGACGGATGGCGACCATTGAGAGGAGCGTTCGACCATGAGTACCGTGATCCCCCTCCAAGCCCCGGGCACCAATCTGACGTACCTGCACCGCTGCGGCGCCGATGGTGTCTTCGTGGTGGACCCCAATGACGCCGCCACGGTCCTGCGGGCCCTGCAACAGCACGATCTGTCGCTGGCGGCCATTCTCGCGACGCACCATCACTGGGATCACGTCGCGGGCGTGGCGGATCTCCAGGCGCAGACCGGCTGCCGGTTCATCGGCGTGGATCGCGCGCTGGTGCCCGCGCCCGATCGGATTGCCGCCCACGGCAGCGTCCTGACGATCGGCGACGCCACGATCCACGTCATCGCCACACCCGGACACACCCGCAATTCGGTCTGTTACTACGTCCCCGCCCAAGGCGACGAGAGCCCGGTTGTGTACACGGGAGACACGCTCTTCGTCGGCGGCTGCGGCCGGCTGCTCGAAGGCGACGCGGCCGTGATGTGGCAGTCTTTGCAGAAACTGGCGGCCCTGCCGGACGCGACCCTCGTCTGCTGCGGCCACGACTACACCCTGGAGAACTACGAGTTCGCGGCCACGATCGACCCAGGCAACCGGCGTTTCCAGGAGCGTCTGACCGAAGTCTGCAAAGCCCTCGAGTACGGCCGCCTGACGGTCCCCTCCACGATCGCCCAGGAGCGGACCACGAACGTTTTCCTGCTGGCCGATACGCCGTCGCTGAAAGACGCCCTCGGCATGGCCGCCGCCCCGCCGGAGGAGGTCTTCGCGGAATTGCGCCGGCGCAAAGACCTCTTCGGCTGATCTTGCCTTCCGGGGCAATTGCATGTGAGCGTGAACTTCCCCGTTTGGAGTTCCGCCTTATGAGTCTTGACGAGCAAGTTCGGTAATCAGAGCCCGGCCACGGGCGCTCTTCGTAGGGCGAGCGTCCCCGCTCGCCGAAGAGGGTGTGTGAGAACCCAGCTCAGTAATGGGTGGCAGCGGCAAGCGGAGTCTTCGGAGCTTGCCGATGGTTTCGTCCATCCGCCATCGGCAAGGCCTGCGCAAAGCCTACGGCCTTGCCGCTGCCACCCGTCGCCCTGGACCAGCCCCAAGCCAAGGCTTCTCACACACCCTCGAAGAGGTCGTGCGAGGACGCACGACCTACACGGAGAGCGGTTCGCGCGACCATTACCGAGCTTGCTCGTCAGAACTCGTTAGCCGAAACTCCGAACGCTCGTCTGTCCGGCCGCATTCTTGACGACACGGGCGTCGAAGCCGGGTAGAATGCACGGCAATGAAAAACAAGATGCAGATGACTATACCCTTCTTTCTCGTACCGCTTTTCGGTCTTATCCTGATGGGCTGCGGCTCCCGCCGGGGAACAGACCCGGGTCCGGCCTATTCGGTTTCTCCGGCCGTCGCGGCGTCCGCCGACGCGGCGGGAACGACCGGCCCGGCCGCCGACCGACGTACGGCGGCGGTCGTGTTTGTGGAATACGTGACGACGCCCCAGGACGTGGTCGAGCGGATGCTGGAGCTGGCGGCGGTCACAAAGGAGGACGTGGTCTACGATCTGGGTTGCGGCGACGGGCGGATCGTCGTTACCGCCGCCCGGCGGTACGGCTGCCGGGCCGTGGGGTACGACCTGGACCTCCTGCGCGTCCGCGAGGCGCGCCAGAACGCCGCCGAGCAAGGGGTCGCCCACCTGGTCACCATCGAGCAGCAGGACGTGCTCAAGGTCGATCTGCAGGACGCCACGGTCGTCGCTCTCTACATGGGCGCCGAGCTGAATGCCCGGCTGATCCCGCAATTGCGGAAACTGCGGCCCGGCGCGCGGATCGTCTCCCACGAGTTCCCCATCGGCGCTTTGCCGCCGGAACGTACCGTCCGGATGAGCTCCCGCCTCACCGGCCGGCGGCACACGATCTATCTCTGGACCTGCCCCCTTCCACCGCCCAGCCACTGAGCAAACAACGCCCGGCACGGCAATCTCAGAACGTGTGTGAAAACCGCCATCTGTCGTGTCGCGGACATCTTGTCCGCGTGTGTCGAGGGCCTCTGGCCCTCGAATCGAAGGCGCTCGCGCCTTCGACACGCGCGGGCGCTCGCGCCCGCGACACGTTTTCATACACGTTCTCAGAGAGTGTATGAGAACCCATCTCAGTCATGGGTGGCAGCGGCAAGCGGAGTCTTCGGAGCTTGCCGATGGCGGATTCCCCGTGCGCCGGACCATCGCCAAGGCCTACCGGCCTTGACGATGCCACCCTTTTCACACACCCTCTCGGGCCTTGCCGATGGCTTTCTCGCGTGCGGTCGAGGCACCGTCGCGGGCATCCGCCCTCGTCAAAGGCAGAGCCTTCGGTGAGGCTATCCTCGGCAACAAGACCAAGATGTGCAGGACAATGAGGCGTGCCGCCGCAGAATTCTGTTGCCGGCGGCGCGGAACTTCACTATCGTTTTCCCGGTTCCGATCCAGGTAGACATGGGTGGGTATTGGGGGTTCCGGAACAAGACGGACGGGGATTGTGTTCTCGGACAGATTGCGCCGACGTACCGCGCATCCCCGGTTCCCTGAGGGTGGATGGCCGAGGTTGGCCCTCCGCCGCACTTCATCCATCATCCCGGATCGATTCACAGGCCATCGCGCAAAGCAGGAAAGGGCTGTCGATGTTGACAAGAAGATGGGTCGTGGCGCTGGCGGCTGCCGTAATCATCATGGGTGTGCTGGGTCCGTCGGAAGCGGCATCGGCGCGGGAGCGGCTGGAGCTGGCCTTCGACCGGGTCCGCCGGGTTCAGGAGCATTACACGCACAAGATGATGGCCCGACAGGGCATCGTCGGCACCGCGGTCGGCCTGGACGAAAAAGGCGACCCCAGCGTTCTCGTTCTCCTGGAAAGCAAGCAGGTGTCCGACATTCCGAAGGACCTGGAGGGCGTCCCGGTCCAACCGATCATCACCGGCAAGATCTACGCTCTCACGATGTCGCGGCCGCCGGGACCCGAGCTCTCTGCCGTGCGGCATCTGACCCCTCCGGCCGCCCCGCTGGGTCTGACGGCCGAAGCCCTCAGCAGCAGCCAGATCCACCTGAGATGGATCGCCAACCGCGAGATCGACATGGATCGCTACGAGGTGTATCGCGCCGCCCGGTCTATCGGACCGTACGCCAGGATCGCCTCGGTTCCCCATGAGTCTTCGCCGGCCTACACGGACGGCGGTCTGAGGCCCGGTACGGCGTTCTACTACGTGGTGACCGCCGTGGATCGGGCCGCGAACCAGTCCCGCCGCTCCAATATCGCGGGAACCATCACGCCGCTTGAGACCCAGGAGGCCCCGATCGGGTCGCGACCCGCGCCGCTGGGCGTCTCGACCGGACACCCCCACACCACGGCGGGCACGATCGGCTGCCGCGTCTACAAGGAGGTCGCCGGAGTCCGCGAGTACTATGCGCTCAGCAACAACCACGTGTATGCCAATGAGGACGAGGCCACCCTCGGCGACAGCATATTGCAGCCCGGTCCCTATGACAACGGCCGCGACCCGCGCGACAGGATCGGGGTTCTCGCCGACTTCCAGGAGATCGTCTTCTCGAGGAATGCCGCCAATCAAATCGATGCCGCCCTCGCCCTATGCGCGCCCGAGACGCTCGGCAACAGCGCCCCCGGCGGCAGCTTCACGCCGAGCAGGACCCCCGCTGCCGCCACGGTCGGCCTGGCGGTCAAGAAGCACGGCCGAACGACGGGTCTGACGCATGGCTATGTGTATGCCGTCAACGCGTCGGTCGATGTTACCTACGACTCCGGCACCGCCCGTTTCGTCCGCCAGATCGTCATCACCCCGGCCACCTTCAGCGCCGGCGGCAATTCCGGCTCGCTGATCGTGACCGCGGACGGAAACCATCCCGTGGGTCTGCTGTTCACCGGCGGCGACACGTTCACCATCGCCAACCCCATCGACCTGGTCCTGAGCCGCTTCGGCGTGGCCATCGACGGGAAATAATTGCGGGGATTCCGTCGCACACGACGATCCGGGCGCCCCACCGGCCGGCCGAAGAGCCGCCGCGCGGAGGGTCGCTCCCGACGACGGGACCGGCCCTCCTCTTTTCCCAGTTTTTTTCTTGGCAAAGGCACGGATCTGTGCTACCCTTTCTTTGGTTGGTGTCCGCATACATCGATGCTGACAATATAGGGGAAATGCCGATACCATCGGAGCGGCGTCGTCGCTACAGATGAAGCCAAGGGCTCTTTTCCAGGGTCGTTCACACATTCTCGCGGAAGAATCCAGAAGAAAGGGGTGAAACATGTCAAGGCGAAAATGGATCCAAATGCTCGTCGTTACCGCAGTTACCGCGTGCCTGCTGCTCTTCTCCGGACTCTTATCGGCCCAAGGCAATAGCGAACAGGCCTTCGAGCGGGTCAGGGAGGTCCAGGAACGGAACACCGCCTGGCTGATGGCCCTGCCCGGGGTGGTGGGCACGGCCATCGGCGAGGACGAGAGCGCCCGGCCGATCGTCCTGCTTCTGCTGGAACATGGTGCCGTTGCCGGCATCCCGCCACAACTCGACGGCGTACTCGTGCGCCCTCTGGTCACCGGAAAGATCGTGGCGCTGCAAAAAGGCAAGCCCGGCGGCGGATCGGAGCCCAGTCCGACTTCGCGCTGGCCGCGACCCGTGCCGATCGGCGTTTCGACAGGGAATGCCAACGAGAACTCCGCCGGGACCATCGGCTGCCGCGTCAAGGACGGTTCCGGAAATCTCTATGCCCTGAGCAACAATCACGTCTACGCGCGCGAGAACAACGCCGCGAGCGGTGAAGAGGTTCTCCAGCCGGGGCGCTACGATGGTGGCAAGCCGGGTGAGGATCATCTGGGAAATCTGTCGGTGTACGTCCCCATCGTTTTCTCGACGAGCGCAGAGAATACCGTCGATGCCGCCATCGCTCTGACCACTGCGGACCTTCTGCGGACCAGCACGCCTGCCAATGGGTATGGCACCCCGAACTCCGGCACGACCGTCGCGTCCCTGAACCAGAAGGTTCAAAAGTATGGCCGCACCACGGGCCTGACCAAGGGAAGCATCAACGGTATCAATGCCACCGTCAATGTGGGCTATTCTTCGGGCACGGCCCGTTTCGTAAACCAGATCATCGTGTACTCGCGGACGTCGGCATTCATCAAGGCGGGCGATTCGGGCTCCCTGTTGGTGACGGATAACGCCAACAACTCGCCGGTTGGCCTGCTCTTTGCCGGCGACAGCAGCGGGAAATACGGCATCGCCAACCCCATCGTCCCGGTGCTGAATGCGTTCGGCGTGACCATCGACGGGAAATAGCCGGCGCGACACGCGACGCGGTGCCGGCCGACGGCGGGAATCGCGACCTGATGGATTTTGACGAACCAGAAACGCAGGAGGCTTTATCCCGGCGCGGCCGTAGTTTCTCTTCTTCGGGATACCGCCTGTTTTTCCCTGCGGGCTGGATAGAGGACCCGCCGCCATCCGGACGACCCGCGGTCAGATCCGCCGGCGCAGTCCCACGCTGAACCCAAAATCCGGAGCGCCGTCGGTCAATCCGAACTCCATCATGGCGTCCAGACGCAGGTCGGGCCGGAACTTGTACTGCCCCACCAGCAGGATCGAAAGCGGATCCTCGTTCCCGGGAAAGATGGCGGTGCGACCGTCGAGATAGCTGCTGAGGGTCGTCTTGGCGTCGAGCTCATATGCCAGCCCCAGGCTGTAGAGCCACCGGTTCCGCGCATCAAGACCCGCCGGGCGGCCGACCAACGTATAGCCCAACTCCGCCAGGGCCACCCAGGGACTGTCGCCCAAGCGCCACGCCAATTCGGTCAGGATCGTGAAATCGAACTCGCCGGTCCCGAGTCCCTTGTCTCTCGCGGCCGTGGGGAACTTGAGGCTCCCGACCAGATCGATGAACGGCAGCAGCCCCGCCTGCTCGACGGCATAGTACCGGCCCTTGAGGAGAATATCGCCCAGCCCCGAGCCGCCCCCGCCAGTCCCAGTCGCCTCCAGTTCGCCCCCCACGAACGTCACCCCCTCGGTCGGCATCTTCAGGTAGGGAATCGTCACCGTGAGATCCCCACGGGTGAAGTAGCGTTTCACCGTCAGGGCCGTGTAGTAGATCTCGCTGTCCTGCTCCTGGCCGTAGTCGCCCCGGAGGTAGGAGAAGGACCCGCCGCCTTCCCAAGAGTAAGTCGCGCCGGCGAACGACACGTCCGCCGACCCGATCAGTACGATGCCCATCCACAGCGCCAACGAAAGCCCATCTCTCATAGGTATTTCAGGCCAATCTGAACCAAGTCAGGAGCGCTATCGCTACGGACCTCTCCCTGGTCTCTCCGGCCTAGCCGGCCTCTCGGGCTTCTCAAGTCGCTCGGGCCTCTCAAGTCGCTCGGGCCGACCGGCGCGTTCCGGTCGAAACGGACGTTCCGGCTTCTCGCCCTTGAGCGCCAGGAGTCTGGCCTCTTCACTGATGCCTCTTTCGGATGGAGGTTCCACCCTCTCGTCCTTGAGCGCCCCGGCCGACGCCCGCAATTCCGCAACCCCGGCCGGCTTGCCCGGCGCCTCCTCTTTCAAGGCCTTCGCCGACTTCTCCAACTCGTCCACCCCTTCGGGTCGCGCGGGCCTGTCGTCCGCCCGACCCAGGCCGAAAAACCGCCCGAGACGCGCCAGGAAACCCGGCTTCTTCTGCTCGGCGGTGGTGGTCTGGACCCGCTGGCGGGCCTGTTGTCGTGCCGCGGAACCTTGTGCACCGGCCTGGGCCGCCTTCTCGTTGGCGACCAGCTCGCCGATCTTCAGATTGTTCTCGCTCGCGATCTCGCCAAAGCCTTTGCCCTCCGCCCGCGCGGCCAGCACCTGTGCCAGGGCTGCATCGAATTCCAGCGCCTCACTGTCGGCAGCCATCTGCTCTGCCAGGCGGATCGCGATCCGGATCTCGCCCCAGCCCATGCCCTCGGCTCGCATCGCCTCCAATTGCCCCTCCGGCAGTTCGACCCGCTCCACAAGATCGACGATATAGGCTGGCGGATGCGTCACCTCCGGGGCCGGAGGCTCCGGTGGCTGACCCAGTGCCAGTCCTGTCCCCACGTAGCACACGCCGGCAATCACCGCCAAAACCGCGTACGTCACCCCAATTTTCATCGCACCCATAGGACTGCTCCTTGCGAGAATGTTCAAAAACCCCTTTTCCAACGATCATCCCTGCGCGACCGGGGCCGACCACCTTGCGTCGACCCCCATCGCCTCCCTCACCATAATATAACACTCCCTCGTAAGAAGTCAAGCCAGAAAAAACTCGGCGGTCCTGCCGTCTCGTCGGCCTCTCGTTTTCCCCCATTTTCCCCAATTTTTCTCTTGCCAAAATCGTCCCCCTGTGGTACTCTACTATGCCTCGTTGCCAGCGACGTAGGCAAAATACCGATATCACCGAATCGGCACGGCTGATACAGGTGATATCACTGGCATTCTCGTTGCAGTCGTTCACAGACGCGCGTGAAGACAACCTGGAAAGGGGCGGAACATGTCAAGGCGAAGATTTCTCCAATCGTTGATGGTAGCGGTACTGACGGCCTGCATCCTCGGCCAGCCCGCCGTCCTGAACGCCCAGCCCGGCAACGGGGCGGAGCTGGTCCCGGTCCTGATCGGCTTTCGGGACACCCCGGGCGCCAGCCAACAGGCCCTGGTGCGTGCCTACGGCGGTGACATCAAGTACAGTTACTGGCTCGTGCCCGCCATCGCGGCCTCAATCCCGGCACAGGCCGTCCAAGCCCTCTCGGCCAATCCCTCCGTAGTCCTCATTGAGCCGGACATTGAGGTCTATGCCATCGGCGACCCAGATTATGCCGGAGAACTCAATAACACCTGGGGCGTGAAGCGCATTGGGGCCGGGGAAGTCCATACAAATGGAGGTTTCGGCGCTGGTGTGAAGGTCGCAGTCATCGACTCGGGCGTGGACGGTACCCACAGCGATCTGGTTGTCGCAGGTGGTTGGGATTTCGTCAACAAGGACGATGACCCCATGGACGACAATGGACATGGCACCCACGTGGCCGGTACCGTTGCGGCCGTACGAAATGGCATAGGTGTCGTGGGCGCTGCCCCCGAGGCGGAGATCTACGCCCTCAAGGTTCTCGGGGCGAACGGCAGCGGCAATTACAGTGATGTGATTGCCGCTCTCCAATGGTGCGTTGACAACGGAATAGAGGTAACCAACAACAGCTACGGAAGCTCCGGCGACCCTGGAACGTTGGTCAAGGCAGCATTTGACAATTCCTATGCTGCTGGTGTGCTCCATGTAGGCGCCGCCGGTAATTCCGGCAACCCTGCCGGCAAGGGCGACAACGTCATCTATCCGGCAAGGTGGGGATCGGTTATTGCTGTAGCAGCAACAGGGACAAACGATAAGCGAGCGAGTTGGTCCAGCACCGGTCCCGATGTCGAGCTTTCGGCCCCGGGCGTGAGCATCAATTCTACACTGAAGGGTGGCGGATACGGTACTATGAGCGGCACGTCGATGGCCTCGCCGCATGTCGCAGGTGCTGCGGCCCTCGTCTGGGCAACAGACCCTGCCTTGACTAATGACGCAGTGAGGCTTGCTCTGGCAAGTACAGCGCAAGACCTGGGCTCTGCTGGGCGGGACAACCTCTACGGCTATGGCCTCGTCCGCGCCGACTCGGCCGTGGCAGCGGTGACCCCGGTGGCCCCAGCCATAATCGTTACGGTAACTACGGACAAAGACTCTTATGTGATTGGCACAGCGACAGCCACGGTTGGCGTAATGGTGACCGATGAACACGGAGAGCCCATAGCCGGGCTTGATTCTTCCGCGTTCGAAGCTGAGCTTGATGGCACGTCTGTGGAAATAACGTTTGACCCGATGCTAGGAGAACCTGGATGCTATATTGGCTCGTTGGACATTACCGAACTTGCTGAAGGCCACCATACGATTCAAGTCACTGTGACTGACGGAGGGCTATCCGGGACTGATTCGTTTGTTTTCAGCATCGCGCCTGAGTTGGAGGCGGGTGTCATCGAGCTAACAGCTACCGCCTACAAGGTCAAAGGGTTGCAGAAGGTAGATCTTATCTGGACCGGCGCAACAGGAACGAATGTCTATCTGTACCGCAACGGCACAGAGTTCACAATCCCGAACACTGGTTCCTACACCGATAATATCGATAAGAAAGGTGGTGGATCCTATACCTATAAGATTGTCGACGAAACTAACACCAGTTCCAACGAGGTTACAGTGACGTTCTAGGCGGGTTGGAACGCGGGGTTTTCGGATATCTTTTGATTGATGCGGAGCAAGTTTTTCCCGTACGGTCGTGTGTATCGACGTACGCTGGTGACTTCGCAAGCACATTGAAGCAAGCCTATCGCCCGAGGGGCGGATGTTTCGGGTACGACTGGCAGGCGCCTCGCCTCTACGACCGGATCACCAGCTAGTGGCAGACCCATAGTATCGCAGCGTTGCGAGGCAGTTCTATGCCTGGCAGTGTGTGCCTGCAGAGAGAAACTGCGGCGATGGATCATCCGATGTCAAGACGCAGGCTGCGCATATGTGTCATTGTCGTAGGCGTTGCGGGCAGTTTGGGCTGTCGCCAAGAGCTCGCGGGATTGGAGCAGGCGAGACCTATGGCCGGCAGGACAATCGAGCAGGTTCAGGAAGCTTATACGGACCAGTGGATGGCGCTTCCCGGCGTCGTCGGCACGGCGATCGGCCGGTGCGAAGGCCGGCCGTGCATCCTGGTCTTCGCCGCCTCCGACGCCGAGCGCATCAAACAGAAGATTCCCTCCATGGTCGAGGGCTATCCGGTCGTCGTGCAATACACCGGCGAGTTTCGCGCGCTGGACGAATAGCCGTCGCACGTCCTGCGCAGCCGTGCCCATCGGCGGTGGCGGTGCCGTTCTGTTCCTTCCCCCGGAGCGAACTCTCCCGTCGGCGTCCGCAAGAACATGCCCACCCGTGCACGATGGACGCATTTGGCCTGAGCGCGGTTACTTCATAGGTTTTGCACAGGGGGCTGATGGCCGGTCCCCAACCACGGCCTGCCGTATGTGGGGCGCCATTGTTCCCTGTTTTGAAGGATTGTATGGCATTGGCGATAGAGACCATTGCGGTAACGACCGGCGTGCTGGCCGCCATTCGGTTCCTGCACGTGCATGGCCTTTCGAATCTTCAGTGGATTGCCATTCCGAGCATGCTGGTGGCGGGGGCACTGGTCCCGGCGTGGATTGCCAAACGGGACTTCCCGCGCATCGGTCTCGCTCTGGATCACACCAGTCTCGTGGCGGGGACCGTCGGATGGGTATGCCTTTGCGTCTTCCCGGCCGTCTTTTTCGGTCTGTGGGTGCTGACCCTGTTGAATCTGCCGCTGCCGCTGCCGCCGGTCATTCCGCCGCGCCAGGGGTGGCCGGCTTGGCTGCTCTACCAGTTCTTCTACGTGGCCGTCGCGGAAGAAATCTTCTTTCGCGGGTACGTGCAGGCCAACATCGCTCAATGGCTGCGCCGCCTCCCGCGCCTGCCCCGGTGTACTCCCTCCGGCATCGCGATGGTCGTCTCCGCCGCCTGCTTCGCGCTGGCGCACGTCATTGTGCAGAGTCAGATAACATCCCTTCTCACCTTCCTGCCGGGTCTGGTTCTCGCCTGGCTGTTCTTTCGGACAGGCTCGCTCTTGGCTCCCATTCTGTTTCACGGCCTGGCCAATGTCTCCTACGCCGTCATGGCCATGGCGCTGGTGTAGCACACCCCGACGTCGAATACGGCGCGGGAGAATCTCATAGCCCCATAAGAGGCAGGTTTCGGCATTGCCAACTATTTTTCTGGGCGAACCCGGACGTTCGGGCCGATAGACATCAAGTGCCGGGTGCCTTGCGACGATAGCAACACAAGGACCAAGGTATATGGGGTGGTCAATAGAATGGATGACAAACGCTTCGTGCGGCTCCTAGGGATAGCCAAAGCCGCTCTGGTTGCCATACTGGTTTACGTGGGTTTCGAGGTGGCGACGAACCGCCTGCCCCTGGACGCCATGTTCGATCCGGGCACCGCGCGCGGGGAACGGCCCGTGGGCGCGGAGCCGACCGCGTCGCCTCCCCCGCGTGAGATCTCGGATTACACCGCGATTGTCCGGCGCAACCTCTTCTCCGGCACCGATAGCACCGACAACACGCGGACGGACGAGACTCGTGTTCCGGCGCTCGAGTCGCCGGCCGCGGTGGAAGAGCTGGGTCTGCGGCTGGTCGGGACGATCGCCGGCGGCCCGCTGGCGTCGCGCGCAATCATTCAGAACACCACTACCACCAACAGCAGCGGCTCCTACCGGATCGGAGACGCGGTCGCTTCGGCCACCGTGGAGGCCATCCAGCGGGACGCTGTCGTCCTGCGGCATCAAGGCCGACCGGTCGTGCTGAGGTTATCCTCCGGCACAGCGGCCGGCGGCCCGTCAAAGGCTCCCCTGCCGGAGAACAGGAGCGGTCCGCGCCAGGCGCCGCGGCTCGGGGCCAAGGAGATCGGCAGGGATATCGACATGGCAACGCCGCCGCCCGGGCGCGCGGAATACGTTACGGAGGTCTTTCGCCGGGCCACGGTGGAGCCCTACGTGAAGGACGATCAGACCATCGGACTGAAGATCACCGGCCTGGACCAGTTCCCGATGGCTGGGGTGTTCGGTTTCAAGGACGGCGACATCGTGCAGACTGTCAACGGACAGCAGTTGACCAGCAAGCAGAAGGCCTTTCAGATCCTCATGAAGGCCAAGACCCAGCCGCGGGTGGATATTCAACTGCTGCGCGACGGCAAGAGCAAAGAACTGTCTTTCGATCTGTAGCAGAGACCCCAACGCGTTCTCGCGCCTTGGGCCAGGGGGCCAGGGCTTCCACCGGTAATTTATTGCCGGCCGGAACCCGGATTTTTCACAAAGAGGTACCTTGAAAGCAGAGCGATATTATATCCCGGGATCCCAGAGCAATAGCTCCCCATCCAGGATTCGAAACGGCCCCCGCCCGCGCGGAGGGGTTTCGGTCGTTGGGGTTTGGGAGGGGGCGCGGGGGATTTCGCGTTGGTCTTGTCTTGCCGCCGCGCGGGCGGTGCTGCTGCTGGTGCTGGTCAGTCCGGGCTTGGCGGCGGGGTCAGCCTCGATGCCGCGGGTGGGGGCCGAGATGGCTGAGGAGATGGTCTCGGTCAATTTCGAGAATGTCGAGATCCGCACGGTCCTCAAGACCATCGGCGAGATCACCGGGATCAACTTCATTCCGCACGCCGGCGTCCAGGGGACCGTCACCGTCATGTCGCCGACGCCCATTCGGTTGGGCGAGATCTATCCGTTTTTGCAGTCGATCCTGGACGTGTACGGCTTTGCCACGATCGAGACGGCCCACGCCGTCAAGGTCGTGCCCAAGGCCGAGGCCGCCCGGAGCGACCGCGACGTGCGGGTCGGGTCCGATCCGAACGAGATTCCCCGGACCGACACCCTCATCCGCCAGATCCTGCCGCTGAAGTACGCCCAGGCCGCCGAGATCGCCGAGATCGTCCAGCCGATCCTGTCGGCCGGGGCCCAGATGGCGACCTATCCCCGGACCAATTCCTTGGTGATCACGGACACCTCGGCCAATATCCATCACATCGCCCGGGTGATCCGGCAACTCGATGTCGAAGGCGCCCGGGAGAAGGTCCTGTTGTATCCGCTGGCCCACGCCTCGGCGCAGGTGCTCAGCGAGCAGGTCCTGCGGATCTGGGAGAAGAATCGGGCCTCCGGTCCGCCCGTGGGCCGGATGCAAACCGCCGCGGCCGCCGGCAATAGCCCGCGGGTGTTGCCGGACGAGAGGACCAACTCTCTGATCGTGATCGCCAGCGACCAGGACGCGGAGATCGTCGGCTCGCTCGTCCGCCAGCTCGATATCGCCCGGCCGGTGGGCACCAACAATGTCCACGTGGTCTATCTCAAGAACGCCGACGCCAACGAGGTCTCCGGCGCCCTGGAGCGGGCCCTGACCAGTATGAAGCTGACGGGAGCCCCTTCCCCGACGCCGCCGATCCAGATCACGCCCGAGCCCAGCACCAATGCTTTGGTGATCGTGGCGCCGCCGTCGGACTTCGAGGTGATCGCCCAGATCGTCGACAAGCTCGATATCGTCCGCGAGCAGGTGCTGGTGGAGATGCTGATCCTGGAAGTCAGCGACGAATCGCTCCGGGAGATCGGGATCGACTGGGCGACGCTCGATGACGCCGTGACCGACGGCGTGCGGGGCTTTGGCCTGACCAACTTCGGCCCGCGGCTGAACTTCCTGACCGGCACGGCCGAAGGGCTGTCGGTCGGGGCCTGGAAGGCGGGCGCTTCGGGCGTGCGGATCGGGGCGATCCTCCAGGCCATGGAAAAGCAGTCCGGCGTCAATATCCTCTCGACGCCGCACATCCTGGCCTCCAACCACCGCAAGGCCCGGATCGTCGTGGGCGAGAACCGCGCGTTCGTGACCCAGTCGCGGATCACCGAGACGACCGATCCGATCACCCCGACCGTGATCAAGAGCTTCGAGTACAAGGACGTGGGCATCACGCTGGATATCACGCCCCACGTCAGCCAGGGCGGCCTGATCCGCCTGGAACTGCAGAGCGAGTTCACCAAGCTGATCGAGGA
>VGYL01000067.1 GCA_016872975.1 Planctomycetota bacterium | reverse complement strand
CCTCGTTGAAGAAGCGGTCGCCCCAGGCGGTGAACGCCCGCGTGACGTTGTTGCCGTCGAGGATGGTCAGGCCCGGACCCGCCCCCCGGTAGGTGACGCCGTCTTTGAGGGCGATCTGGGTCCTCATGACGTACGTCCCGGCCGCGATTTCCACCGTGTCGCCGGCCTGAGCGAGGGCGCTGGCCGCGGCGATGTCTTCGCCCGGATTCACCTTGATGGTGGTACTGGCCTGCAGCGCGAAGATGCTCAGCGCGTCGAATCCGGGCGCGCTGATCCGGATGCCCTTGACTGGAACGTCCGTGGTGAACACCGTGCCGAAGGCGTTCTGGCCGCTGACGCCGACCTTCGTGTCGGCCCAGGGTCCGCCGCCGGCCGCGTTCTTGAACGCCACTTCCGGCCCCAGGGAACCATCCGCAAGGATCGCCTGGAACTTGCCCGTATCATTGCCGCCGCGCTCGAACACGAAGATTGTCTTCGTCGGTGCGGCAAAGACGGTCTCCAGATAGTTGATCCCGTCGATCGAGCAGATGCCGCCCGCGGCTCCCGAGGTTGCGAAGATCCAATCGTCGGCGTGCGCGCCTATGTCGGCTCTCTTGGGATCGGAACTGCCGGGCACCGTCGCCGCGGGGGCCGGGTCCCCGTCCTTCCAAAGAGTCGCCACCCCGGTGGCGGCCGGAATGTACCACCGCGTGGTGGTGCCCAGCATGAGATCGCCGTTGGCCACCACATACTCGGTCCCGCCGTACCGCAGGCTGGCGAGCGTATTGCCGGCCATGGTGATATCCGAGAACCCTGTCAAGGTGTCTGCTTGGACGCACGTCACCAGGAACACCAGCGAAAGACTGATGACACAAACCAGTTTACTGTACATGATTGTCCTCCTACATAGGGGTGGGATTGCGTTCCTCCGAGTGGCATGTCAAAGCCGCCGCCGGCGGTCCGGGGCCGGAGGCATGGGCAAGAGGGGCCCGGGGTAGGGACTCTCCGGGACCGCCCCTCCTTCGGTCCGCCGAGATAAGGACTCCGCCGGTATGTGGAAGTCCACGATGGAACACCCGACACTCCTTCACTGCGTGATTCGGAGAACCATAGGACAGACATCCCTATTTCTACCCGTTTCCGCCGTTCGGGTCAAGGAAAATCCGGAAATAACGGGGCGCGGGAAGCCGAGGGAACGGGGAAGAAGGAGGCGGGACTCCCATGAGCCGCATGACCGCGACCCATCTGTGCGGTTGCAGGGGCAAGCAGCGGACGGATATGCGCTACAGGAATCCTCGACTCACTTGCGCAGTGTCGTCTGGGCTTTCAGTTCTTCGAGCATCTTGACCGCGGCTTGGACGAGCATCTCCCCGGCGCCCTCGCCGCAGCGGGCGCTGACGACCTCGTAGTTGCCCTCGGGATAGGCGGAACGGTTGGGGATGTAGCCGACGGAGCCGTTGGCGAGCTCGGCGATGTGGGTCTGGGCGAAGGGAGAGGCCGCCTTGATGCTCAGGCCCAGCTCGACGAAGATCTCGCCTGGCAGGGACACCCAGGCGAGCGTCTCACCCATCGTGATGACCTGGACTTCCACCTCCAGCGGCGTGCCGGCCCGTCGGTCCACGTCGAGGACCTTGAAGGCCCGGACCTGCTCCATGAACGTGGCCTTGTCCTTTTTCTCGACGATGGCCTTGGCCTCCTGCAGGTCTTCCGGCGTGATCTTGGCCAAAGGCAGTCGGAGGACCTGGCTGCGGACCCGCAGGGCCGTGTCGCGGACGGGCTGGAGGTCCATGTAGGCCTTCAGGACCGCCCCGGCCAGGATCGTGCCCAGCCGGTTCGCCTCCGCGGGACTGGTCTGGGGTTGGCCCCAGTTGACGTTCAGATGATTGAGGTTGCCGCAGGCGCCGTTGGCGAAGATCGTCACCATGTCCGGGCCTTTGTACTCGGCCAGCCGCCGGGCCAGGGCGCCGGGGTAGTCCGCCGAGATCTTCGTCCCGCCGGTGGTGTCGGTGTGCAAAGCGTAGTTCACATAGGTCAGCAGCGGTTTCTTGTCGGTCGTCTCGCAATAGACGACGCCGACCTCCGGATCGATGGGACTGACCGGGCGGATGACATTCGGGTTCCGTTTGCCCGGGTTCCAGCCGACGGTGCCGTCCTTCATCCAGAACCGCCGGCAGAAGGCCAGCCGGTCCTCGTGCTCGCAGGCGTAGGAAACGGTCACGGCTTGAAGCTTGCCGTTCGCCTCGGCCACCGCCTGGGCAATCCGCTGGGGCAGCTCCCGCGCGTAGGTCTGGGCGGGGTTGCTGCTGCCGCCGTCCTGGTTGTCGCGGGCGGAATCCCGCGGGAGCGTCGGCCCGGTGTGCGTGTGCGTGGCGGAGATCATCACGTGGCCGCCGGGGATGCCGGTCTGCTGCTCGATGAGCTGTCGGGCGTCCTGCACGATGCTCCGGGGCAGGCTGATGATGTCGCAGACCACCAGGGCCGCCTTCGTAGTCCCATCATCCAGCACGGCGGCCTTGGCGAAGAGGTCATCGAGCACCTCCTGGCTCCCGCGGGCGTAATAATAGCCCGCCATCGGCGTTCCGGTCGGCGGGGTGATCTTCACCATCGTGACGCCCACGCGCAGCTCGGCTTGGGCCGAGCTCAGGCTGATCAGAAAGACCACGACCGATACGACAGTGCGGATGAGTTTGTGACGTTTCATTTCCGCATCGCTCCTTTTCTCACGAATACAAGCCAAGGCAAACACAGAGTCGCGCGACACTGCGAGCAGCAGCGTCAAGCCCGTTTGTAGTGACGCCGTAAGGCGTTATCTTTATGCTCTTACGAGCACACTACAAACCTTGGCGATGCCACCCGTCGTGGCAGGGGCGGCTTGTCGCTGCCAGCCGTTGTTTCTCCACGGGCGCTCGCGCCCATGACACTCATGGGCAGGATGCCCATGCTACGGTTCTTCCATGGGCGGGACGCCCATGCTACGGCGCTGCGGGGCCCGGGGCGAGGTCCGGGGTCTTTTCCAGACCGGGGGCCGGGCGTTCCGCCGGCTCGAGCTTGTCGTACCAGGTGAACTTGAGGATCACCGAGGTCGCGACGAACACGATTCCGCAGATCCAGGTCTTGCGGGCCTGCTGGAGCACCAGGAAGATCGGCAGGGCGACCATGCTCATCTCCCAGACGAGTCCCACCGCGATATTGAACCAGTCCCGCCAGAAGTCCCGGTTGGGCTGGATCGTCGGGTCTTCGGCCCGGCACTTCTCGTAGATCGGCCGCCAGAAACCCCACGGCCGGACCGTGCGGTAGAAACGCATGAGCACCGCGTCCTCCTCGGGCCTCGTCAGCAGGCAGACGCCGACCGAGGCGATCGTGCTCAGGACCATGATGATCGGGAACACGACGTAGACCGGATGCAGGCGAATCGGCGCCAGGCCCAGCGCCGCCATCCACTCCGGCTTGCCGACAAACAGCAGCACCAGCGCCGAGAGCGTCCCCGCCACCATGCCGGCGAAGAACCCGTAGCCGTTGAAGCGCCACCAGTGCCACTTGATCACGTTCGGGATCACGAAAGCCGGCACAATGACCGAGACGAGCACCTCCGTGATCGAGTGCACGGACTTCGTCGCGAAGCCGAAGGCGATCCCCAGGACGATGATCGCGGTCGAGCAGACGTAGCTGAGCAGGACGTACCGGCGGGCCGACGCCCGCGGATTGATGTAGCGCTTGTAGATGTCATTGACGACATACGCGGCCCCGGAGTTGACGGTCGAGTCGAACGTGCTCATGAACGCCGCCAGCAGGGCCGCGAGGATCAGGCCCTTGGCCCCGATCGGCAGATAGCGGTTCACCACGCTGGGCAGGATCTGCTCGAAATCGATCTTGCCGCCGGCGCCCATCGCCTGCAGCTCGGGCCCGAAAAAGACGATGCCCAGCGTGCCGATTCCCGCGATCAGCAGGAACCGCGGGGCCAGCGAGGCGACGGCCATCATCAGGTTCTCCAGGGCCGCCTCGCGCGGGTTGCGGGTCGAGAGGATGTGCTGGATCGCGTAGTTGGGCGTCGGCCCGGCCATGCTGACGAGCACGCCCTTGAAAAAGATCATCAGGATGAACAGGCCGAAGATCGAGTAGCCGTCGCCGCCGGCGGCAACCGGGTTATGGAGCTTGTCGTTCAGTTGCGGGATGGCGCGGGTGGACCAGTCGAGGTCGAGCCGCCAGCCGAAGAACATCCGGTCCCAGCCCTCGGGCACGGCGCTCAGGATGTCCTGCGAAGCGGTGGCGTGCATGGCGATCCCGCCGATGATGACCGCGGCGATGACGATCAGGAAGAACTGGATCACGTCGTTCAGCACGACGCTGTACATGCCGCCCATGACGCAGTAGAGGCCCCCGACGAGCATGATGATCATGGCGAAGACGTCCGCGGGTGTCATGTTGCCCGGCAGGGACGCGGCGGACAGGCCCAGGGTCTCGATGGGCAGGAACGAGGCGGTGAACTTGCCGATCCCGATGTAGGCCATGCTCAGGAACCCAACGACGCTCACGATCGCGTAGACCACGATGCTCAGGTAGGCCAGCTCGGAGCCGCGGGTACGGCCGAAGCGCGTGTACATCCACTCGGCGCCGGTCAGGACGTTCGACCGGCGGACCCAGGCCCCCAGGTACACCATGCGAAAGACCACGTTGAACAGGGGCCAGACCCACAGCAGCCAGACCCCCTTGACGCCGTAGACGAACAGCACCATGACGAACCACATCGTGCCGGAGATATCGATGCCGCTGGAGCCGTGCGCGACGCCGATCATCCACCACGGCAGGCTCTTGCCCGCCAGGAAGTATGACTCCGGGTTCTTCGCCGCCAGCTTCGCCACCACCCAGCCGACGGCGAGCATCAGCAGGAGGTACAGGACGATGATTGTGATATCCAACGCGTGCATCAGAGACTCCCCGTTCGTGAAATCCGAAATTCGAATCTCGAAATCCGAAACAAATTCAAAGCTCCAAATTCAAATGACAGAAACGCTGGCGCCGGCCGCTGGTCCCGTCTTGAATTTTGGATTTGGGTCATTCGTGCTTGTTTCGGATTTCGAAATTCGAATTTCGTGCTTGTCTTCCCTAGGCTGGACACTTTCGCAAATGATCGACCAACTCACCAAGCCGGCACGTCGCGACGGCGCAGTATTTGTCTCCTCCGCCGTAGTAGACGAAGAGCGTGCCGTCGAGGACGACCGCGCCGCAGGGGAAGCACACGCCGCGATAGAAGCCCTCGATCTCATAGTCCTCCTCCGGCTGCAACAGCCAATCGGGCGTGCGGTGCCGGAGGAGGCTGGGGTCGTCGAGGTCCAGCAGCACGGCCCCCAGGCGGTAATACTTGTCGGGGCCCACCGCGTGGTAGATCGTCAGCCAGCCGTGCTCGGTCCTGATCGGCGGCGTGTTGACGCCCATTTTGGCCGTCTCCCACGGGTACTTGTTCGTCAGCAGCAGCTTGCTTTGGCGAAAGCCCATCAGGTCGTCGGCGAAGGAGATCCATGCGCTGGCCTGCTCGACACCATACTGGGGACCGACCCACTCCAGCGGCCGGTGCATCATGACGAACTTGCCGCCCACCTTCTCGGGAAACAGGACCACGTCTCGATCGTCCAGCAGGGGGTCCGTCAGCCAGCCGGCCCGAATCCACGTCTTGAAGTCCTTCGTCAGCGCCAGGCCGGTGAGCGTCGCGTTGATCCGCAGGTAGCGGGGGAAGCAGTCGGTACATTCGGCCGGGGTGAGATACTTGTCCCGCCCGCCGGGCACCCAGAACTGCCCGAACGGATAGTGCCGGCAGGCGTACGTGACATAGTACCAGTCACCCATTTTGACGATCCGCGGGTCCTGGATGGTCGCCCCGTCGAAACCCTCGACACTGGGACTGAGCGCCGGCTGATCCGAGACCCGCTCGAAGTGGTACCCATCCCGGCTCTTGGCCAGGCCGAAATAGCATTTATACTCCGGTCCCGACTCGGCGGCCCGGTACAGCAGCAGGACCTCTTTCGTCGCCTTGTCGTACCACGCGGCCGGATTGAAGACGGCCAAATCCTCCCACGGGTGGTCCGGATGGGGCGACAAAATCGGGTTGCCGGCATAGCGCTGTAGCTTCATGGGCCATCTTTCAAAAGGCACACACGGTGGCGATCGGCACGCCGTGCCGGGCACACCAGTGTACGACGCGCGTCAAGATACCCGATATCGCCCGGCTTCTCAAGGGGCTCGCAGTGTGTCCGTCCGGGCATCGTGGCATGGACGCGAGCGTCTCGTTATTCCGCCCATCTCGCCATGGTAGAGCCAATGGGGTGGCATCGTCAGGCGTTGATCTTCTGGAGCAGCCAGGCCATGTTCCGGCCGAGGACTTGCATGATGCGCAGACCCTCTTCGTCCTGCTCAACTTCGCCTTTGGCCAATCCGAATCCCATGTTCCAGTAGATCGAGCCCGGGATGATCATCTGGCTGATGAGGAAGAAGTGGTTGAGGGTGTCGAAGGCGTGGATCGAGCCGGCCCGGCGGACCGCGATCACGGCGGCGCCGACCTTGCGTTGGAACATGTCGCCGTTGCCTCGCGCGACGAAGCCGGCCCGGTCGATCAGGGCCTTGATCTCGGTCGAGACATCCGCGAAATAGGTCGGCGAGGCCAGGATGATGCCGTCGGCGGCCCGCATCTTCTCGATGCAGGCGTTGGCGACGTCGTCATCCAGCGCACACCGCTGATTCTTATTCTTGAAGCACTGGCCGCAGGCGGTGCAGCCGTGGATCGGCTGGCCCGCCAGTTGGACCAACTCGGTCTCGATCCCTTCCTTCTCGAGTTCCGCAAAGACCCGCCGGACCAGGATCGCGGTGTTGCCATCCTGGCGGGCACTGCCGTTGAACGCGACGACCTTCATAACGGATTCCTCCAAAGGGCCGGGGGAATGCTACATCATGATAGGGGCTCTGGCAAGGGGGCTTGGCGGTGGAGTCGGGGCAGTCGCAACTTAACCTCCCTGGCAGAGGCTGGTTCGTTGTGAGGCCGGGAGGCGTTTCCCGTAGCATGGGCATCTTGCCCATGAGTCCCAGGGCCATCTTGGCCCTGTCCACACGGGCGCTCGCGCCCGTGATACCCATGGGCGGGACGCCCATGCTACGGACGGGCGAGACGCCCGTGATACCCATGGGCGGGACGCCCATGCTACGGAACCCGATCACCGCGGTGTTCTCACAGTATGAAGGTCGCGAAACGGGCCGGAGTTTCACGGCAAAAGGACAAAATTCCGGAAATCGATGACCCGGGCGCAATAAACGTTACCGGTTTGCGACCAATCCAGTGTGGCCGGTTTGCGGCCGGGAAAAGTCCATAGTGGGGAATCCAATGTTTAAGGAGCAGTACTATGATTCTCAGATGGGTAAAATGGGGCGTGATGGGAACGGTTGGAATTGGCCTGTTGGGCGGCATGCTGTTCGGCAAAGACCTGATCAGCTATGCCCGGAGCTCGGCGAAGGGGGTCCGGACCGCGGTCAAAGACTCGGTTCCGACCGAATTTGAGTTGCGGCGGGCTCGGGACCTCCTGGAAGAGATCATTCCGGAGATGCAGGCGAACATCCGGGTGATTGCCCAGGAAGAGGTGGAAGTGGCGGCTCTCAAGGGCGAAATCGCCAAGCAGCGCGAGGCCCTGAACGACGAGCAGTCCAAGATCAGGGTTCTGCGGGTGGCGCTGGAGCAGCCGCGGGCCCAGTATGCCTTCGCCGGCCGGAATTACAGCCATGACGAGGTGAAGCACGACCTGGCCGCACGCTTTGCGCGGTTCAAGGAGAGCGAGATCGTCGTGGCGAGCAAGGTCAAGGTGCTCGAGTCGCGCGCGAGATCGCTGGACGCTGCCCGGGAGCAGTTGGCCAAGACCGGCAGCCAGAAGCGGCTCCTCGAGAGTCAGATCGAGGCCCTGACCGGCCGGTATCGGCTCGTCAGAGCCGCCTCCGCCGGGTCCAAGCTGCAAATGGACGACAGCAAGCTGGCCCAGACGGAGAAACTGATCGCCCAGATTCAGAAGCGCCTGGATGTCGCCGAGCGCGTGCTGGCCGCCGAGAGCAAGTTTGTCCAGTCGATCCCGGTGGAGGACACCGTGGTCGAGGCGGACCTGGTCGCCCAGGTGGACGAGTACTTCGATTCCCGGAATCAAACGCCGAAGTCCGATAGAGACACCTCTGCGGTCACGATGGTCCAGCCGCAGGGATCGGCCCTGTAAGATTGATAGTTGATGATGGATAACGGATGATTGGCCGTCAATAATCAATAGTCAATCATCAGTAATCGATGATAGGGTCTTGCCGTGTTGATCCTGCGAATCAGACAAGCTGAGTGTGCGTTGGCCGACGGCCGGCTCGATGAAGCGTTCGAGATCGCCCAGGCGGAGGACATCCGCCGCCATCATCACGGTCAGAGGCTCATCGGCCGGCTGGCTCGGGCCATGATCCAGCGCGGGCAGGAGAACCTGGCGGCCAACCGGTTCCAGCCGGCCCTGACCGACTGCAACAAGGCCGAGAAACTGGGCGGCAACCTGCCCGAGATCACGCAACTGCGGGCGGCGATCTGCGACGCGATCGTCAAGGACCAGAAGGCCCGGCAGCAGGAGGCGCTACGGCTGGCCCAGGCCAAGCAGCACATCCAGGACGGCTGGCTCTCGGTCGGCGGACGCCTCCTGGAAGAGGCCCCGCCGGACGACGGGCACGTCAATCTCGTCCGGCAGGAATTGGCGGCGGCCCGGCTCCAGGCCGGCGATGCCGTCGCCAAGGCCCAGCAGGCGCTGGGCCAGGGCGACATCGAAGAAGCGATTCACATTATCCAGGAGGCCCGGATCGGGCAATGCAAGAGCGGCGGGGCGGGGGACCTCCTCCGCCAGGTCCGGGGCCAGGCGATTCAGCGGGTCCGTGCCGATCTCGAACAGGGTCGCATCGACCGGGCCCAGGCGTTCTTGCAGAAGATCCTGCCGCTGGGAAAGGATGGGACCGAGGTCGCCGAGTTGACCGAGGCCCTGGCCTGGTGCCGCCAGGCGGCCCAGCACGTGGCCGCCGGCCAGCCCGGCGCTGCTCTGCCGCTGCTGCGGAAGGTCAAGGCGGTCTGCCCCTTGGCCCGGTGGTTGGACGCAGCGGTCGCCGATGCCAAACGGGCGGCCGAAGCCTATGAAGAACTGGACGCCGGTCCCCTGGGGCTGAGTATGACGGATGAGACACCAAGCCAAGGCCGACGGGTGGCAGCGCCAAGGCCCCAAGACAGGTTCGTAGTGTGCTCGTCAGAGCATATCAACATAGCGTCTGACGACGCCACTACAAACGGGCTTGGCGAGGCCGGCGGCTCTTTGCCTGCGCGATTCGTCGTGCAGGTGGACGGCGTCGGCAGTTTTCTCGTTTTTCGGGACACGCGGATCACGGTGGGACCGATAAGCTCTTCGGTGCGGCCGATGGTGAACGTGCTGGCCGACCCCCATACGCCGGTCGTGATGATCGAGCGAATGGAAGGCGACTACTTCCTCCGGTCGCAGACGCCTGTCGAGGTGAACGGCCAGTCCGCCACGGAGAGGCTGCTCGCCGACGGGGATCGCATCGTCCTGTCGCCGCGGTGCAGCATCCGGTTCCACCTGCCGAACCCGGCGAGCACGACGGCCCTGCTGACGATCGCCGGCGCCCGGCTGAATCGGCCCGACATCAAGCAACTGATCCTGATGGATCGCGATATCCTGATCGGGCCGTACGCCAACGATCATATTCGCACGGAACACGTGAAGGACCCGGTGGCGTTGTTTGCACAAAATGGCCGGCTGCTTTGCCGGACCAAAGAGAGTATACTCGTGGACGGGCATAGCTTCGACCCAACTGTGGGCCTGGCCTTGGGCAAACGCATCGAGATCGGCAAGCTCTCGATGGTTGTCGCGAGGCTCGGGGAGTAAGTAGATAACGTGTTATTCTAATCCGGCAGAACGACCATGGACACGTATCAGTACAAATATGGAGATCGGCCGCTGGAGGGTTACACGATCCAGCGCGCGGCAGGGCGGGGCGGCTTCGGCGAGGTCTACTACGCCCTCAGCGACAGCGGCCGCCAGGTCGCGCTCAAGGTGATCCAGAGCTACGAGCAGATCGAGCTGCGCGGCATCAGCCAGTGCATGAACCTCAAGAGCCCGCACCTGGTCAGCGTCTTTGACGTCAAGCACAACGACCAAGGCAAGCCCTTCGTCATCATGGAATACGTCTCGGGCCCCTCGCTGGCGGACCTGTTGAAGGAGTCGCCCGGCGGTTTGGGCCCCCAGAAGGCGGCCTTTTTCCTGCGCGAGATCGGCAAGGGGCTGTCCTTCCTACACGAGTGCGGGATCGTCCACCGCGACCTCAAGCCGGGCAACATCTTCTATGAGAACGGCTACGTCAAGATCGGCGACTACGGCCTGACCAAGGCCATCAGCACCAGCCATCACGTCAGTCATACCATCACGGTGGGCACGGTCCACTACATGGCTCCGGAGATCGGGGCCGGCCGTTACGATCGCAGCATCGACATCTACGCGATGGGCGTGCTGCTCTATGAGATGCTGACGGGCCAGGTTCCCTTCCTGGGCTCCAGCCCCGCCGAGATCCTGATGAAGCACATGACCGCGGCGCCGGATTTGGCCAATATCGAAGAGCCGTTTGCCCGCGTCATCCGCAAGGCCCTGGCCAAAGATCCGGCCGAGCGGTACGGGAGCGTGCAGGAGATGGTGGAGGATGTCTTCGGCACCGAGCACGTCCGCAACAGCGTCTCCCAGTTCGCGCCGGAAGAGCTGTCCGTGGTGGCCGAGCATATTGCTCAGAAGATCCGCGGCGCGCAACCGCAGACGCCGGGACGGACGCCGGCACCGGGCGCTGCCGAGAAAGATTTCAGCAAGGAGATCGGCAAGAAAGCGGAGCTCTTCGCCAAAAAAGCCGAGGAATTCGCCAAGAAAGCGGAAGTCATCGGTACGCAATTTGCCGAAAAGATCAAGACCGCCAAGGAACGAACGAAGCGGGTCGGTCAATCGCAGATTGCCGATCCGCTGAATCGTCATCAGCGCCGCAAGCTGGAGTGGATCGCCATTGCCGCCACGGCCCTGGGGGCCGGCTTCCTCAGCGGCCAAGGCGAGAGAGGCATGTTCCCGACGGCAGTTGTCGTTGGCATGATGATCGTGGTTGCATCGCGGATCATCCTGCGTGCCCGCCAGCAGTGGTGGCCCGGCCTGGACCAGGAGTCGAGAGGCTGGGGCCGGTTGGGCACGTGCTTCTTCGCGGCGTTCCTCGCCGCCCTGGTCGGCACCGCGGTCGGCACGGCCCTGGGGGTCATGCCTTCGATCGCCACACGGGATAGCCATTGGCCCATGCCTCGGTTCATGCCGTTCCCGATGCGCGGGTTCTGGTTTGGAACGGTCTTCGCCCTGGGTTTGCCGATGCTGCTGGTGGACTGGTGGAAACTCACCGATCCGCAGCGGCCGCGCCGCGTCGTGCTGGGCCACGCGATAGGCGTTGGCATCCTCGGCCTCATCGCCGGCGGGATCTTCGGCCTGAACCCGGTCGTCACGGCGTGCACGCTGGCCGGGATCGTCCTGGTCGTCCAGACAGCCAGTCCCTGGGGCCAGGTGATCGCACAGGGCCCGGCGGTTGAGGGACCCGACGGCGCTGCTCAAGTTCGTAGTGTGCCCGCAAGGGCATATCCAGAAGCGCCTCACGGCGTCACTCCGAACGGGCGGGCGGAGGCCGCTCGTGGCGCGAGCGCAAGCCGGTCGGGTCCGGCGGTCCGGGAGATCCCGGGCTACGTTCACGCGATCTGGTTCATGGGCTGGCTCATCTGCCTGGGCGTCGGTTTGATGGGGGTGATCACCGCCGGGACCAGCAGGCACTCCTACGACTTCGGGCCTTTCGTGACGTTGGGCGTCGACGCGTTCCTCGTCTCGATTTTGTGCTTTATCATGATGTTCCGCCGGACGTTTGCGGGGTGGTATCGCTACCTGATTCGCCCGGTGTTGCTGACCGTTTGCATCGGCGCCATCGTGACCTCGTCCATCTGGCTCGGCACCGAAACGCGTCTGCACGGTGACGACATAGCGATTGGCCTGTTCTTCATCATCTTCCCGGCCATCCTGTTCCTGGTGTTCCTGTTCACGCCGGCCCGCCTCTTCGGCGCCGGAAGCGGCGCGGGGTCCCGCCCGCCGGTGCAGGTTCGGGAAACTCCGTTCGGACCGGCTTCCCCGGCCAAACGCTTCCCCGCGCTGATGCTGGCGGTGATCGGTCCCGTGTTCGGCTTGTCCGGCCTGCATCGGTTCTACGCCGGCAAGACGGGTACCGGCATTATCTGGTTGTGTACCTGGGGCCTGGCCGGGATCGGGCAACTGATCGACATCATCCTGATCGCGGTGGGCCGGTTCAAGGATCGCAATGAGCTTCCGTTGGTGATCTGGCACGACCAGAGCGAGATAGCAGCGGCGGCCCCATCCAGTGGAGTCCAGGTGGTACCGTCGCCCGCGCCGGCGCCACAGGTCGAAGAGGTCAAGGCTGCCATGGAAGTCCCGCAGCCGCAACCCCAGCCGGCGGCGCACCAGCCGCCGTCCTGGCCGTCCTATCCGAGTGCGGGCGGCTCTCTGTACGAGCCCTGGGACCCGATCAGCGGATTGTTCGCGGCAGTGGGGCACATCCTTGCCTTCGCGGCCCTTGTCCTAGGCCTGACGATCGGGCTGCACCTGCCGTCTGTAGCTGCCGCCGTGTGGCCGGAGGCCGATCCGGTGCGGGAGATGGCGCGCCTTCTCGGCTCCGGCTGGCCGTCTGCGGTCGAGCAGGCCGGAGTCCTGTTGACTGCCGCTTTGCTGTTCTTGGCCGCCGTCCTGATGATGATCGGCCGCCGCCGCTTTGGGCCGGCACATCTGATCCGGGCCTTGGCCGGCTTGGGCGGGTTCTTCTTTGCAGTTCAGATGTTCCGGGACGGAGCGATCTCGAAGGTCACCCTCACGAGAATGATTGAAATGGTCCAGCAGAATCAGGTCGGCTCGGCCCTCGAGATCTTGTTCAGTGCTCTCAGCAAGGATCAGAGCATCATGGCAGGCGTGATCATGCTGGTTTCGGTTCTGATCCTGTCCTGGCCGCCGCGTAGACGGACGCCGGTCTTTGCACCGATGCCGCCTCAGGGAGTTGTCCTATGAGTTCTTCAGCCCAGATCGTACCGGCGATCATTCTGTCGCTGTCGTTCCTTTTCGTCCTGTTGATCATCCTGATGGTCAAGACGCCCAAGGTGGGCGTGTGGGTCGTGGGAGGGCTGATTCTTGTGGCTCCCCTCCTGTTGTATCGCCTCGCGAGGGCTGGCTTGTCCGCGCAGCCGGACGCGGCGATGTTGATCGTCCTGCCCGCCGCGTTCCTGTTCGTTCTGCTGATCATCCTGCTGACCAAAGCCCCGAAAGCGGGGGCCGGAATCATCGCGGCCCTCGTGGTCATGGGGCTATGCGGCGCGCTCCTGGTGGTGCGGGTCTCAGTCCCAAGAGCGGCTCAGACCGCGACGGTGTACCCGCCGGAACAGATGGGACGGGACGCTCGGCAGCAGACGGGTTCTGGGGCGGGGAGTGCCGTCGTCCACCAGGAGTTCGAGAGGGCGTTCGCGGATTCTGTGAGCCCGCCTTCCCGTGGGGCTCGCCTGCCCGCGCCGGCCCCGATCTGGTCGGCGGGCATCGAAGCGGAAATGCGTGCGGATATCTATCCATCCAAGCTGGCGGCCGCCCGTGCCGCAGGCGAGCCCTTGGGCCAGTCGATCCGCGAACTTGCCGGGGATGTGAACACGCCGCCCCGCGTAGTGATCTTCCAGGAAGCCCACGAGTACCGGTTGATCGCGGAGCTGCGGGACGCCGTTCGGCGGGCACTCCCGGAGTTCGCCTGTGACGTCGAAGCTCAGAACAGGCCCGCCAATGCGAACGAACTGATCGTTGCGCTCCACCTTGGGGAGTTGGATGCGCGTCCAGCACCTTGGGCTGGGCCGCGCGAGATTCCGGTGCAACGCGGCACAGGACTCGTTCAATATGTGCCGGTCGAGTCCGCCGAGACGACTGCCGTGGCCAGCGGACAACTGGACATAAACCTCTCCGGACGCACCGGCAGGGTGCACATCCCCGTTCGGTTCACCGAGAAGCCCTGGCTGGAGGACTTCGCCACCTTCGCCAGCACCCGGCCTCAGCGGGCCTTCATCATCGCCCGCTCGCTCCGGACGTGCACCAGCGAGGGCGAGGCGCATCAGCAGGCCCTGGACGATGCCCGGGCCCGGCTGACCGAGGCCATCCGCCAGCGCACCCAGTGGATCACCGACAGGCTTCCCCAACCCGAGATCACCACGACGGACGTGCTCCAGGGCGGCTTTGTCGTGGACCGCTTCGCCCAGAGCTTCGAGGGCACCGTGGGCAAAGTCTGGCGGCAGGCGCTGCTGCTCGACGTCTCCGGCCCGAAGCTGGCCCAACTGGCCGGCCAGAAGGCCCGCGAGTTCCGCCAGGTGAAGATGACGTGGGCCCGCATGGGCTTCTCCGTCATCGGCGTGGTGGTGCTGATCGGCGTGATTTATTTCTTCCTCAACATGGCCACGAGGGGGTATTATGAGTGGTCGTTGAGGATCGCGTGCGTGGTCCTGGCGGTTGTCGGAGTGCTCTCGATCCTCATGGTTGTGCACTGAATGGAATGATGGAATAGTGGAACATTGGAATATTGGGTGCACAAGGGCGTTTGCCCATTATTCCATCATTCCAATATTCCATGATTCCAGGGTCTCATGGGCGTCACCAAGGGTGAACAGTACTACGTAGACAAGATTCGTCAGGGCGATGGGCAGGCGTG
>VGYL01000066.1 GCA_016872975.1 Planctomycetota bacterium | reverse complement strand
GAGCCGGTAAACGATCCCTTCGCTGACGGCCTGGGAGCGGGCCCATTGCGTCAGCGCCAGGATCTGGGCCGCGGCGCCGTCGATGCGGCGCGAGGCGAAGAACCCGCGCAGCGACGGCGCCGCCAGAGCCAGCACGGTGGACAGGATGATCAGCACCAGGATCAGCTCCAGGAGCGTCATGCCGCGGCCTGCCCCAGGTTGTCTGCTGCTCGTCTTCATGCCCCTATCCGTCAAAGACTCGGTTGTTCCCGAAGGTCCCAAGGCCCGCGAAGAGCCTCCCGCCGCACCACGTTCCTGCCGATAGTACGGCATTTCGCACGTCCTGAGACTGTCGAGCAGAGATTGCTTCGTCGCTGAAGCTCCTCGCAATGACAGACGTGGGCGCCCGATGTCATTGCGAGCGAGGCTCGCCGAGCGCGGCAATCTACCACCCCTAGTTGCGGTATTTGTGAAACGCGGCACTAGTACCTCGCCTCGTCCGACCAGTTGGTGATATCGTCGTCGCCGCCCAGCCGGCCGTCCGGGCCGAAGGAATACAGGTCATACGCCTCGGCGTTGTACTGCCCGGGACTGCGGTACTGGTATTCGCTGTTCCAGGGGTCCAGGGGGATGACGTTCTTGTTGAGATACGGCCCCTGCCATTCCCCGTTGTCGTCGGCCGGCCTTTCGATCAACACCCGCAGGGCTTCCATACTGGTCGGGTAACGGCCCATCGCGATCTCGAACTGCTCCAGAGCGGTCCCGAAGCTCGCGATCTCCGTCTGGGCCCTGATGATCTTGGCCCGCTTGGACACGATGGCCGACAGCGTCGCCAGGATCACCAGCACCAGCATCAGCTCGATCAGGGTGAAGCCCGTGGGCCGGAGGACGGACCTCGGAGGACAGAGGACAGAGGACGGAGGACGGATCTTGGAGGACAGCCCGCTGTCTTCTGTCCTCGGTCCTCGGTCTCCTGCCCTCGGTCTTCTGTCCTCGGTCTTGTGTCCTCTGTCTTCCATCTTTTCTATCCGCACGTTCATACCATTTTCCTCACTCATTTCGGTTGCGCGCTCAGCGAATCAACTCCTGCAGGCTGAAGATCGGCAGGAGCATGCCAATGACGATGGTACCGACGATGGCCGCCATGAGAAACAGCAGGGCCGGCTCGATCAGCGTCACCAGCGTTTTCAAGTGGCGATCCAATTCCTGCTCATACGTCGCGGCCAGGCGCACCAGCTCCTTGTCCAGGCGGCTGCTTTCCTCGGCCACACTGATCATTTCAATCACGGAGGACGGGAACAGCACGCGGCAGCTCTCCAGGCTGCGGGCCAGGGCGGTCCCGTGCTGCACGTCCTCGATGGCGCCGTCCACGGTGTCGGCAAGCACCTGGTTGCCGATCGCCTCTTTGGCGACCCGCAGAGCGGCGACCAGCGGTACGCCGGCCCCGACCAGGGTGCCCAGCATGCGGCAGAACCGCACCAGGGCGAAGCGCGAGACCGCCCGGCCAAACAGCGGCGATCCCAGCATGACGCGCTCGAGGAAGCGCCGGCCCTCCTCGCTGTTCAACGCCCGCTGGACGGCAAAGACCGCCAGGGCCGCCAGGATCACGAGGATGAACCAGTACCCCACCAGGATGCGGCTGGCGCCCACGATGGCCCGGGTCAGCGCCGGCAGCGCGCCGCCGAACTCGGCGAACATCTGCGAGAAGCGCGGGATGAAGAACATCAGCAGGAAGACCATGATGCCGCCCGCGAGCACGGCCAGGATGATCGGGTACAGCAGCGCCGAGGTGATCTTGTTCTTGAGGTCCTGCTCGCGGGACCGGAAGGTGGCGATCTGCTCCAGCACGACGTCCAGGAAGCCGCCGGTCTCGCCGGCCCGCACCATCGCGACGTAGACGGGCGAGAACGCCCGCGGGTGCTGGCTCAGGGCGTCGGCCAGGGACAGGCCGCCGGTGACCTGGTCGTGGATGGTCGCCCAGAGCTGGGCGGTGGCGGGCTTGGCGGCCTCGCGGCTGAGGATGCTCAAGGCCCGGCTCAGCGGCACGCCCGCCGCCAGGAGGTTGGCCAACTGCCGCGTGAAGGCCTCGACATCGGCCTTGGAGACGCGCCCGCTGCGCGCCAGTCCGCCCGCGGCCTGATACTCGTCCTGCCGCTCGATGGAGACCGGACTGAGGCTCTGGCCGCAAATCAGCTCGATGGCGGACGCCCGGTCGGCCGCCACGACGCTGTCGGCCACCTGTCGTCCCTGCGTGTCAATCGCTTTATAGACGAATGTTGCCATGTGGTTGTAGGGTGGGGCTTGCCCCACCGGTTCTCCGGATCATACGGGTCCTTGGTGGGGCAAGCCCCACCCTACCCGTGCTACACGTCCGACTTGCCGTCTTCCTGCGGCTGCGCCCGCTCCATTCCGACGAAGCCGTCGAGGTCGAACATCTCATCCTTGGTCACCCGCAGGATCTCCTGCATGGTCGTCCGGCCGCTGTGCAGTTGCCGGAAGCCGTCGTCGCGCAGGCTCTTCATGCCCTGTTTCGCCGCCACCTTGCGCAGCTCCGGGGCGGAGGTGTTTTCCAGGATCAGCGAGCGGAGCTCGTCGGTCACCATCATCATCTCGAAGATGCCGAGCCGGCCGCGGTAGCCCGTCCCCTGGCAGTGGTGACATCCCTCGCCCCGGTACAGCACCTCGGGCAATTGGTCTCCGAACCGCCGGCGCAGGGGCATCGCCTCGCTGTCCGTCAGCGGCGTCTTGCACTCGGAGCAGACCACGCGCACCAGGCGCTGGGCGATGACCGCTTCCAGCGAGGAAGCCACCAGGTACGGCTCGATCCCCATGTCCACCAGACGGGTCAGGGCGCTGGGGGCGTCGTTCGTGTGCAGGGTCGAGAACACCAGGTGCCCGGTCAGCGAGGCCTGGATCGCGATTTCCGCGGTCTCGGCGTCGCGAATTTCGCCGACCAGCACGACGTCCGGGTCGTGACGCAGGATCGAGCGCAGACCGCTGGCGAACGTCAGGCCGGCCTTGCGCGAGACCTGGATCTGGTTGACCCCGTGGAGCTGGTACTCGATGGGGTCTTCGATCGTGATGATCTTGCGCTCGATATCGTTGATGCGCGCCAACGCCGCGTACAAGGAGGTGGTCTTGCCGCTGCCGGTCGGGCCGGTCACCAGGATGATCCCGTGCGGGCGCTCGAGAATCAACTGCATGATCCCCAGGTCCCGCTCGGACATGCCCAGTTTTTCCAGGCCCAGCAGGACCGAGGACCGGTCCAACAGACGCAGCACGACGGCTTCGCCGTAGAGCATCGGGATCACCGAGACACGGACGTCGATCTCACGGCCGGAGATGATGATCTTGATGCGCCCGTCCTGCGGGATGCGCTTTTCCGCGATGTCCAGCTTGGCCAGGATCTTCAGACGCGAGACGATGGCCGCCTGGAACTGCTTGATCTCCGGGGCCACCGAGGCCTCCTGCAGGACGCCGTCGATCCGGTAGCGGACCCGCAGGGTTTCCTCGAACGGCTCGATGTGCACGTCGGTCGCCCGCAGCTCGATCGCCTCGGTGAGGATCTGGTTGACGAACCGGACGATGGACGCCCCTTCGGCCGCCTGCGTCAGGTCCATGTCCTCGTCGGAGTCCGTGTCGATGACCTGGAACCCGTTCTCGCCGGCCTCCGAGATCATCGACTGCACCGTGTCGGCGCCGACGCCCAGGTACCGTTTGATGCAGCGGTCGATCGCGCTGAGCGGCGCCAGGGCGATCTGGAAGTCCCGGCCCGTGGCCAGGCGCAGCTCGTCGATCGCCGAGGTATCGAACGGATTGCTCGTGACCGCGAGCAGCTCGCTGTCCGGGCCTTTCACCGGCAGGATGTGCTTATCCAGCAGGATGCGGGCGGGGAACTGGGCGAGGAACTCCTTGGAGAACTCCTGTTGCTCGAGCTCGACGAACGCCAGTCCCAACTCGCGGGCCAGGAAGGGCAGCAGGGCATCATCGGCCACGCCGCAGGCGGCGAAGGCCCGGGACGGCGGCTCGCCCCCGGCGAGCAAGCCGCTGATGCCCCGGGCCGCCGATTCGTCGATCAGGCCCTGATCCACCATTCTGTTGACAAGAACGTTCATGGGCGGGGCCGTCCTTTAGCGAAGGAGTCCGAAGGCTACCAACTGGGCTTCCTGACGTACGGTCAGGATTTCCCGCAGACTCTGCTCCGCCGCCGTCAGCTCCTGCAGAGCCTTCTCCCGCATCTGGCGGACGGTCGTCAGTTGCCTCTTGAGCTCCTCGGGCGAAGCGGACTGATTCTCCAGCGTCGTTTGCAGTTGCGCCATGGCTTTCTGCAGCGCGGTCTGCTCGCCGCCGAAGGGTCCCCGTCGTTCCCCTTGCGGCCCACCTTGCGGGCCCCCCTCGGGACCGCCGCGGCCCCGGCCGAACATGCCCATCATGCCCATACCGCCGGCGTTGGTCTGGCGGTTGAGCTCCATGACCCGCATGAGCCGGGGCTCCATGACTTTCCACGTCTGGTCATCGGCGCCGAGCCGCTGTTTCATCTGCTCGGTCATCCGCTGGCGCATCTGGGCCGGATCGAAACCGCCGGGCCCGCGCTCGCCGCCGGGCACCCGCTGCTCGCCGCCCTGCCCCCGCGGCCGCTCGCCGCCGCGCTGCGCCTGTTGCGCGAGGGACAAGCCGGCCACCAGGGCCAGCACACAGGCCGCTACACCGATTGTCATCACCTTTCTTTGCATTGTCGTTCTCCTTTCCACACCGAGTACCTGTTCTGTCACACACATCGGGCCGCGCCCGAATCATCTTCAATTGGACCGGTAAGACAGGTGCGACCGATAGAGCGACGCGCGGCTCTGGCCTGCCGGGAATGCTTTATCGGCCCCACAAATCCCGTTCTCCCCATTCCGCCGGCCGGCCGGACGGGTCTGGCCGTCATGGCGGGGCCACCCACGCCACCCCTCCCGCAAACCTTCGTTCACGAATATCTCCAACTCGATTCTCATTTCTTCGGAACTCATGATTATAACTCCTGTTGTCAACCTCTTCTCCATCGCGGTGATCCTGTCGCATTTCACCCTGTAAGTGGACCTGGCCTGGGGCTGGTTACAGGAAAATGAGCGGACGGTCGGAAGATCGCCGCTGGCGGGCGTCCCCGGCAGGTCTGGGCCGGCGCCCCTTATGAGACCGGCCCGGCCGAAGGTCCGCGAAACGGCGGAATCCGCCCATCCGGCCGGGGGGGTATCGCGATATTTCTCAGGGATCCGCTCGAAGGCTGAAGCCTTTGCCGGGTGGCATCGCCAAGGCCGGTAGGCCTTGGCGATGGTCGTGCGCGCGGGAACCGCGCCATCGCCAAGCTCCGAAGACTCCGCTTGACGCTGCCACCCGACCGCGAAACAGGGGGATCGGCCCGTCCGGCAGGGGGATATCCCGCGGCATTTTTGGCCTGGTTCAAATTCGCCCGGATCGGGGTAACACCTCGAGAAGGTGCAACGAGTGGTCGCGTCCAGCGCCGCCTGCGTTTGTAGTGTGCCCGCAAGGGCACGTTTTGAAGAGAACGCCTTGCGGCGTCACTACGAACGGCCTGGACGCTGCCCTCCGGTCTTGGCTTTTGAGCGGGCCATGGGCATTTTTCCTGTCCCCAGTCGCCAACGTGGGAATTTGCTGTCACCGGCGCGGCTCGGGGGCCACTACTAGAAAGAATAGGAAATGGGCAGACACATGACGATCGCAGGGTGTCAATGTTGGCCGGCCGAACGGGGGATCGGATTGCCCGGCGCCAAACGCAGCCGTCCGGACCCGGTTGCATTCCCGGGGCCCATTTTGTACAATTGCTCTGTGGAACACGCAGACTGGTCGGATGTAGCGGCCTCGCTTCGAGGCGACGATGACGCCTATGGACGCCTGGTGCAGCGGTATGAGAGACCGATCACCGGCCTGCTCTGGCGTTTCACCCGCGACCCGGTTCAGTGTGAGGAGCTTGTGCAACAGGTGTTTGTCGAGGCCTATTTCAGCTTGAAGACGTACCGGGGCGAGGCCCCCCTGCTGCACTGGCTGCGAAAGATCGCCACGCGGACGGGGTATCGTTTCTGGCGGGAGAAGGCCAAGGAGCCGCAGGAGCGGTCCCTGCCCGAGTTCGACGCGCTGGAGGAGATCGCGGCGGCCGAAGAGGACCGCCTCGATCCGGCCGAGGCGGCGGCGGTGCTGCATGCCCTGCTGTCGCGGCTGTCCCCGGACGACCGGCTGGTCCTGACGTTGATGTACTTCGAGGAGTGCGGCACGAAGGAAATTGCCGAGCGGATGGGCTGGAGCCGGGCCAAGGTCAAGACCCAGGCCCTGCGGGCCCGCCGCAAAATGAAGGAAATTGCCGAAAGAGAACATCTTTTGGAGAGACTGGGATGGACGCTTTAGAGGGTCTGGCGAAATTGGCTCGCAGAGCCCGCGAGGAATCGACGCCCGTGTTCGGGGTCTCCGAAGCGGTGCGGCTTCGCATCCTGTCCGAGAGGCCCCAGGCGACGACCTTGATCCCGTTGGGCCTGTTCGGCGGCTTGTCCGCCCTGGCGGCTTCGATCACCATGGCTCTGGCCGTGCAGTTCTGGAACTATATGACCAGCCCCGTGATGGAACTGGTCGCGCCGCTGCCGGAGATACGGTTATGGTAGGCGAACCGAAGCCGGAACATCCTCTGCCCCCCCGGCGGCCGCCCCTAAGCCGCCGCCAACTGCTGATGCAGGTGGTGGTGGCAGGGATTATTCTTGCCTCGGGCATCGGCATCGGTACGGGTGGTACCATCTTGGCACTCAAGAATCGCCTCGTGACGCGCGTACGGCTGCTGCCTCCCGGACCTCCCGGACCGGAACCGAACAGCGTCGTGGAACGATGGCGAGGCCAGTACGCCCTGACCGACAAGCAGGCCCAGCAGGCGCGAGAAACACTGGTCAAGCAGTTCACGGTCACCCGGGCACTGCGAGAGAAGTTCATGGAGGCCGAGAAGGCCGAGCAGGAGAAATTTGCCGCGGCCATGAAGAAGATCTTCAACCCGGAGCAGTACGGCAAATGGGAAGAGGACCTCAGGAAACGGTTCGAGCATTTCCGCGGCATGCGTCCGCCGGATGGCCGGGGAGGCGGCCGCGGTGGACCGCCACGCGGCGAGCGTGGTTCCGGTCGGTCCATGGACCCCGACAGCCGCCGGGGTGGTTGGTCGCGGGACCGCTCCGGCGATCCTAACGGCCCTCCCCCGGAGGGGCCGCCTCGCCCGCCCAAGGAGTTCGAGAGTCGTCGTGGGGATCGGCCGCCCCGCGGCTTGAGGGATGCCGATGCTCCTGTCAAGGGCGATCAACTCCCGAGTGAACCTGCCGATGTCAGCAGCCGACCGGAGGACGGGAATACGCCGAGATAGAAATCGCCATTCGCCCTCACAGACAACTTGCGGGGCAGGTTCCGCTTCCCCTTGCTCGCACAAATGCGAGAAGATGGGCGAGTGAAACCTGCAGGGCAAACGCAAAGTCGTTTGTGTATGGGTGGCAGCGGCAAGCGGAGTCTTCGGAGCTTGCCGATGGTTTCGCCCGTCCGCCATCGGCAAGGCCTGCGCAGAGCCTACGGCCTTGCCGCTGCCACCCGTTGACGACGTCCAGGTACTCACTCTCCGGACTTTGCGTTCGCCCTGGTGAAACCTGCCTTGCGGCTTTTCCGTGGCCTGTGAATCTGGTAGACTGGCAGCCATGATCTCGGTTCGATCCATGACCGCGGCGGACATCCCGCTCGGGCTGAAGCTGGCCCGGCAGGCGGGGTGGAACCAGATGGAAGCGGACTGGCGGCGATTCCTGGCCATGCAGCCGGACGGGTGCTTCGTGGGCGAATGGGATGGCGCGCCGGTCGCGACGACCGCCGCCTTCATTTTCGGCCCCGTGGCATGGATCGCCATGGTCCTCGTGGACATCGAATCACGTCGCAAGGGGATCGCCACGACCCTGCTCCAGCACGCCCTCGATTTTCTGGACGCGCAGGGCGTCCAGACCGTCCGGCTGGACGCCACCGCCGCCGGGCAACCGGTCTACGAGAAGCTGGGTTTCGTGCCGGAATACTGCCTGACCCGCTACATGGGGACGGCAGCTCACAGGGGCGCGGCCCCCGGGACGAGGGACGACAAAATCGCGGAGCATGGGACGGTTGCGCAGCTCGTCGTGCCGCGGACATCTGGTCCGCGCGTGTCGAGGGCCTCCGGCCCTCGAATCGAAGGCGGGACGCCTTCGACACACGCGGGCGGGACACCCGCGACACGAGCTTCGCAACCGCGACCGTCGGACGATCCTTGGAGAGAGGTTTTCGCCTTTGACCATCGGATGACGGCCACGTCCCGCGCGAAGATGCTCGCCCGATTGTTCGAGGAATCCCCCGATCTGACGCGGGTGTGGCATCAGGAGGGCCAACTCCAGGGGTACATCACCGGCCGGCGCGGCGCCAACGCGACCCTGATCGGCCCCTGCGTCGCGACCGCCGAGGCTGGTCCCGTTCTGCTGGGCGGAGCGCTGTGTTGCTGTGCGGGGCAGCCCGTGTTCATCGACGTCCCGCGAGACAACGCCCCGGCCATCGCACTCGTCGAAAACAGCGGCCTGACCGCCCAGCGTCACTTCATGCGGATGTGTCGCGGCGCGCGAATCGAGGACCACACGGAGGCGATCTGGGCCAGCTCCGGTCCCGAGAAGGGCTGAGAGGGTGTGGTCGCGGGATGGGCGAATTCCGGTGTCAACGCAGCTTGATCGTGGCCAGGGCCAACGCGGCGAAGGCGGCGGCCATCAGCCAGAAGCGCACGACCACCTGCGGCTCGCTCCAACCGGCCAGGTGGAAGTGGTGGTGCAATGGGGCGCAGCGAAAGAGCCGCTTGCCGTGCGTGTACTTGAAGTAGGCCACCTGCAAAACGACGCTCATCAGCTCGGTCACGAAGACGCCGCCGATGATCAGCAGCAGGATCTCGTTGCGGGTGACCAGGGCACCGTAGCCCATCGCGGCCCCCAGGGGCAGCGAGCCGGTGTCGCCCATGAAGGTCTGGGCGGGATAGCAGTTGAACCAGAGGAAGCCCAGCACGGCCCCGAGAATGGCGGCGTAAAAGATGCTCAGCTCGCCCGCTTCGGGGATGTGCGGCAGGAGCAGGTAGCTGGCCCAGGTGACCGGGGTCGTCCGCGACATGGCCTCGGAGGCCACGTAACACAGGACCACGAGGACCAGGCTGACCATGGCGACGCAGCCGCCCGCCAGGCCGTCCATGCCGTCGGCGAGGTTCACCGCGTTGCTGGTCATCGTGATGTAGAAGATCGCGATCAGGATGAACGTCCCGGTGGCCAGGGGCAGCCCGTTCTTGTAGAACGGGACCCAGAACAGCTTGCCGTCCGCGATCTTGTCGAAGTCGAAGAACAGGAACGACGCGATCAGCACCGCCCCGGCGATCTGGAAGAGCAGCTTTTCCCAGGCCAGCAGACCGTTACGGCCGCGCTGACGCGAGGCGGCGGTCAGCTTGAGCCAGTCGTCCACGGCGCCCAGGGCCCCGAACCACAGGAGCACGAAGATGGCCTTCTGGACGAACGGGTTGTTGAGCTTGGCCCACAGCAGGGTGGTCGCGACGGCCGAGGACAGGATGATCAGGCCGCCCATGGTCGGGGTGTTGGCCTTTTCCTTGGTCAGCTCGTTGAGGGCCGCGTGGTGAAACTCGGGCCGGTCGCCGATCTTCTTCCGCATCAGCCGGCGGATGATTCTCGGACCGATCAGCAGGGAAAGGACCAGGCTGGTCAAAATCGCCAACACCGCGCGGAACAGCACATACTGATACGCATAGAAATGCAGCGTATCAGAAAAGAAGCCGCTGAAGTGTCGAAGCAAGTGATAGACCATCTTTATTGATTATTGATGATTGACAATTGAAGATGGAGAAGGAAGCTCGGACTTCCTCTTCAATAATCCATTATCCATAATCCTTAATCAATCTCTCGACCACCCGCTCCAACCGGGCTGTCCTTGAGCCCTTGACCAATACTATATCGTCTTCCCGGAGGAATTCCTGTACGTGGTCGCGGACGGCCAGGGCATCCGCGAAACTTCTTGTCTGGAGATCGTGCCGTGCGGCCTCTCTCGCGGCCTGGGCTGTGGTTTGCGTCGCCGCCCCAACGGCCACCAGCAGATCGACGCCCGCTTCGGCCGCCGCCCGGCCCAATTCGGCGTGATGAGCCTGCGTCTGCTCGCCCAGCTCGGCCATCGCGCCGCAAATGAAGACCAGCCGGCGGCCGCGATTCGCGTCGCATGCCGCCCGGAGGTTGTGCAGCATCGCCAGGGCGTTCTTCATGGACGCGGGGTTGGCATTGTAGCAGTCATTGAGCACGGTCAACCGGCCGATCTGCAGGGCCTCCGCCCGCATGGAGACGGCGGGCAGCCCGGCGAGCGCCGCGGCGAAGGCCTCGACCGTCAGGCCGAACTGGTGGCAGATAGCCCAGGCGGCCAGGGCGTTTTCGACGTTGCCCGGACCGGGCAGCGGGACCCGAACCTCCGCTCCGCCGACGAGGAAGGAACTGTCGAGGGCTCCGCAGACGATCTGCTCGGCCCGGTAATCGACGCGATCGGATTTGCCAAAGGTCCGGAACGGCCTCCCTTTGCTCCGGCAGGCCGCGACCAGAGGCTCGATATCGCCGTTGACGAGGAAGACTCCCTCGCCCGATAACCCGTCGCTGATCGATATCTTCTCGCGAATGATCGTCGCGAGGCTGCCGAAGCCCTCCAGGTGGGCCGGATGGGTGTTGGTGACTACCGCCACGTCCGGCTGGGCGATCCGCGTCAGATAGGCGATCTCGCCGGGGTGGTTGGCGCCCAGCTCGGCCACGATGATCTGCGTCTGCGGCTCGGCCCCTAGCAGGGTCAGCGGCAGGCCGATATGGTTGTTGAAGCTCTTGCTCGCCTGGTGGACACGGAAGTGCCGGCTCAGGACATGATGAACGATCTGGCGCGTCGTGGTCTTGCCCACCGAGCCGGTGATGGCCGCGAGCCGGAACGGATTCATCCGCCGATACGCGCGGGCCAGGTCGCCCAGCGCCTGCACGGTATCCTTTACCCGCAGGACCGGTCCCTCCGTCGGCCCGAGGCCCTCCACAGCGCGCTGCACCACGGCGCACGCCGCCCCTTGGGCAAGGGCCGCGCGGACGTAGTCGTGTCCGTCGAAGTTCTCGCCGGGCAGGGCGAAGAAGCAGTCGCCGTTCTTGATCGTCCGTGTGTCCGTGCTGACGCCCGTGATACGGATATCGGAGCCGTCAACAGGTCCGCCATCCACGATCCCGGCCAGAACGCTCAGAGACAGATCCTTCATTCGTCCTTCTTGTCACTCATAATCCGTGGCCGGTAAACGCCTTAGGGCACATCCAACACGAGAGCGGCAGCCTGGTTCAGAACCGGGCAACAGTGTGGGTGGGTGGCAGCGGCAAGGCCGGAGGCTTTGCGCAGGCCTTGCCGATGGCCCAGAAGCAAGACCATCGGCAAGCTCCGAAGACTGCGCTTGCCGCTGCCACCCATCATCTGTTACCCGAGAAGCCCGTTTCTTGAACCAAGCCAGAGCGGCAGTATACGTCTGCTCCCGGGGCAAATCAAGCCGGATACCGCGCTCCTTGCAGAAACCCCTCGCTTCGAATATCATAAGATAGATGAAAGTGAGGGCGGTCATTGGGATGATAAAAGCCGATGGCTGGTTTGTCGTCAGAATAAGAGGCAGCCATCGCCAATTCAGGCACAAAGAGAAGCCTGGTGTGGTCACCATAGCGGGCAAGCCGAACGATGACCTTGCGCCGGGAACGTTGAACAGCGTGCTGAAACAGGCGGGTCTGAAATGAGGTATCTGGTCATCATCGAGAAAACGGGGACAGGGTTCTCCGCCTACTCTCCCGACTTGCCAGGTTGTGTTGCTACTGGCGCTACGAGAGAGGAGACGGAGAAGAACATGGCGGAGGCCATCGCCTTTCACCTGGAGGGCATGCATCAGGAAGGGCTGGAAGTACCGCAACCGCAGAGTTCCTCAACCTACTTGGACGTTCCTATCTGAGGTGAAACGCTCCCGAGGGTGTTCTTGCACCGCATCGTCAGCGGGCTCGGGTGCACGATCGCTCCTGCAGGCACCGGCGGGCGATGTCCTTGTCGCTGAAGTCGAACTTCCTGGCGCCGATGATCTGGTAGGTCTCGTGCCCTTTGCCGGCGAGCAGGACGATATCGGCGGCGCGGGCGCTTTCGATCGCGAGATCGATGGCCTTCCTCCGATCCGACTCGACGATCATGATCTCCGAACGGGGGCTGCGGAATCCGGCCGTGATATCGCGAATGATCGCCTCCGGGTCCTCGGTCCTGGGGTTGTCGCTGGTCACGAAAACCACGTCGGCGAGCCGTTCCGCAACGGCGGCCATCCGAGGCCGCTTGGTCTTGTCGCGGTCGCCGCCACAACCGAAAACCACGATCAACCGGCCCCGGCACAGGGGCTTGAGCGTCGTCAGCACATGCTGCAGCGCGTCATCGGTGTGGGCGTAATCGACCAGGACGGCAACGTCGCCGTCCTCGGCTACCTTCTCCAATCGGCCCGGCACCCCCGGGAGCGACGACAGTCCGGCGGCTACCGCGCCCAGATCCAGACCGGCGGCCAAGCATAGCCCGGCGGCCGCCAGGTGATTCGCCACGTTGTACCGACCCAGAAGCGGGGTACTGACGCGTTCCCGGCGGCCCCGATATTCCAGGAGGAATCTCGTTCCTTCAACTGTCATCGATTCAATCCGGGCGGACAGGTCCGTCGGCTCATCCACCGCATACCAGCAGAGGCGGGCCCGCGTCGCTCGGGCGATCGTCTCGGACTCCGGCACATGGCGGTTCAGCACGGCGGTGGCCCGCGGCGCCAGGTCGGCAAACAGCCGCGTCTTGGCCGCCAGGTAATTCTCTTTCGTCTTGTGGTAGTCCAGATGGTCGCCCGTCAGGTTGGTGAAGGCGGCCGCCTGGAAGTCGATGCCGGCGAGCCGGTCCTGCGCCAGGGCGTGGCTGCTGGCCTCGATCACCATGTACCGGGCGCCCGCATCCACCATCTGGCGCTGGGCGTTGGCAATCGTCAGGCAGTCCGGCGTGGTCAGGGATGATGAGCTGACGCCGGCGCCGGTGTCGTAGACGACCGTGCCGAGAAGCCCGCACTTGTTGCCGGCGGTCTCGAGGCAGCAGCGCACCAGAAACGTGACGGTGGTCTTGCCGTTGGTGCCGGTCACCGCCAGGTTCGTGAGCTGCGCCGCGGGGTCGCCCTGGGCCGCCTGGGCCAACCACCCGGCCGCCACCGCGGGACTATCCACCGGGACGAACACCGGCCCACCAGGCCCAGCGGACGGCTCCGGCAGGGACCGGCCGCGCTCGCAGACGATGTACTTCGCGCCGGCGGCTACGGCCGGGCCGATGAAGTCATGCCCGTCACAGTTGGGGCCGCGGATCGCGACGAAGACATCGCCCTCCTGCACGCGGCGCGAATCGATCCGAACACGTGCCGGCGCACCCGCCGATACCTTCTTCAGTAGTTCGTCCAAGGTCATGGTCTACCATCCTGTGCGCATCGTCGCGCCCGTGAGCCCCACCGTCGGTAAGTCGGCTATTTTACGTTGGATAGCATCGTGGTGCAACCGTGCCGGGCCGGGCGTCATAGCAGTATTATCATCGGCACTGCGGCCGATTTGCGATGAAAAACGGGCCGTCGGCGGTATAATGGCCCCGGCGCGCCGCCGCCGGTGGGCGGGGCGCGGGCAAACGAATGGGTCCTATAAGCGCAAGCGTCCGATAGGTACCGCGTTCTTGAACTCGTTATGTGGAAGGAATCGCCCGATGACTAGACGAAAACCCTTGATCGTTCTGGGCCTGCTCGCGACGCTTTGTGCCCCCGCCTTTGCCGCCACGGAGACGGACTACCTGGCCGTCTTCATGGAGGGCAAGAAGGTCGGCTACGCGATTCACACGCGGACGGAGGCGGGCGGCCGGGTCACTACCAGTGAGGAGGTACGCATCACCATCAGCCGCATCGGCATTCCCGTAACGATTCAGATGACGGAAACGAGCGTCGAGACCGCCGCGGGCAAGCCACTGCGCTTCGAGACCGTCCAGCAATTGGGGGCCATGACGATGATGAAGGTGGCCGGGACGATCGATGACGCCGGCGCCGTCGAGCTGACGAGCAGCTCCATGGGTCAGGAGCAGAAAAGCACGATGCCGTGGCCCGCGGGCGCGGTCATGGCGGAAGGGCTGCGTCTGCTGACGCTCGAAAACGGCCTCAAGCCCGGCGTGGAGTACACGGTGGATATCTTCAGCCCGGGCGTCATGCAGGCGGTGAACACCAGCGTGAAGATCGGCGAGAAGAAGCCGGTGGACCTGCTCGGCCGGGTCGTGAAGCTCACGGAAGTAACGACCGTCCTCCGCATGCCGGGGGCCGGCCAGCTTTCCAGCACCAGCTTCGTGGATGACAAGATGCGGACCCTCAAGAGCGTCGTGCCCATCGCCGGCATGCAGGTCGAGATGGTCGATTGCCCCAAGGAGTTCGCCCTCGGCAGCAACGATGTCCTGGACCTGATCGACCGGATGTTCGTCAAGAGCCCCCAGCCGATCGACAATCCCGGTGCCGCGTCGTCCATCACGTACGTGATCCGGCCGGCCCAGGGCGCGGATTTCACCATCCCCTCGAGCGATAACCAGACCGCCCAGCGCCTGCCCGACGGCCGGATCTCGCTGGAGATCAAGCCGGTCAGGGTCTCGAAGGGAGGCACATTCCCCTATAAGGGCGATGACCCGAAGCTGCTCGAAGCGACCAAGCCGACGCGGTTCTTGCAGAGCGACGACAAGCGGATCGTGGACCTGGCCCGCCAGGC
>VGYL01000065.1 GCA_016872975.1 Planctomycetota bacterium | reverse complement strand
CGCGGCGGTTCCACCGCCGAGCGTTTTCAGAAAGTCACGGCGTTTCATACCTTTGTATCCTTACATAGGCGATCCACAATTTACCCGCACCGCAGCATGGCCGCGAGTTTCCACGGGTGGCCGGGCATCCGGGCCCGCCTTCACGGGCAAGATGCCCGTGTTGCTCACGGGCGGGACGCCCGTGCTACGAGAGCGAGCCGACGAGATCGGCCAGCCGGCTCACCTTGTGTCTGGCACAGTACTCTTCAATGCCGTCGACGATCCGCAGCGCACAGTCGGGCTGCACGAAGCTGGCGGTACCCACCGCGACGGCGGAGGCGCCGGCGAGGAGGAACTCGAGGGCGTCCGAGGCGGTGCGGATGCCGCCCAAGCCGAGGATGGGAATCCCGGCCCTTTTCGCAACGTCGTTGTAGACTTTGTTCACGAGATAGACGGCGATGGGTTTGACGGCCGGCCCGGACAGGCCGCCGGTGCGGTTGGCCAGGACCGGGGTGCGGGACTCGATATCGATGACCATGGCGGTGAACGTGTTGATGAGGCTCAGGGCCTGTGCCCCGGCCTCGACCGCCGCGGCGGCGATGACGCTGATGTCCGTCACGCAGGGCGAGAGCTTGACGATGAGAATCTTGTTCCCGGCGGCCCGGCGGACCACGGCGGTGATTTCGCGGACTTGTTCCGGGTCGCGGCCGAAGCTGATGCCGCCTTTGGCCACGTTCGGGCAACTAATATTGAGTTCGAAACCCGCGAGCGCCGGCTCGGCGGCCAACCGCTCGACCACCGCCACGTAGTCCTCGATCAGTGTGCCCGCCACGTTGACGAACACCGGCACGGTCATCTGCGCGAGGATGGGCAGCTTTTCTTCGAGGAAGCGATCCAGCCCGACGTTGGCCAGGCCGATGGCGTTGAGCATGCCGGCATCGGTCTCGACGATCCGCGGCGTCGGATTGCCCTTACGCGGCTGACGGGTGATGCTCTTGGTGATGAAGCCGCCCAGGCGGTTGACGTCCATGAAGTCCGCCAACTCATCCCCATAGCCGCACGTCCCCGACGCCGTAAACACCGGGTTCGCCAGCCGGAGCCCGGCAAAATCCACCGAAATGTCAACCTCTGCTCTTCTCTCCATCTCTGCAGACGTGCATGCGTTCATGGGAAGTGCCGGTAAATATCCTTGCGATGCAAGCACCGGACAAAGACGACAGTGTCTTCCTCTAGGACGAAGCCCACGCGATACACGCCAATCCTGATTCGGTAAGACGACTTGCCGCCTTCGAGCTTCTTGACGCCTCCGATGTCTCTTCGCGTGGCAGCTTGCTTCACCTCAACTATGGCCGCTTGAATGCGCTTCTTCAAGGCACTGTCATGGAGTCCTTCGACATCCTTCAGGAAGCTCTCTCGATAGAGGACTTTCACGACTCTCGCTCCAGTGCCTCGAACACGCGTGCTTCGTCTACGAGCGGACTGTTTTGGCCCTCTTGGATCGCCTTGATCAGCCCGGCGTCTTCAACGAGTTCGGCAATCGCGTCGTAGAGAGTCTGGTCCCTCTCCTCAAGCAGTTCGATCAGGGCCTGTTTCAGCAATGCCTTCAACTCGTCCCTGTCAATGGTTATCGAGCTCATATGTGACTCCAATCTTCAATGCCGCTGCGGCTGTAATCCAGAATGAACTCTATTATAACATGGCATCTGCGGTCAGGAAAGCGGCAACTTTCTGCAAGTCATGGCCGCCAGTTCCGTCTCATGTTGGATGCTATCCGTGCTCGACGAAAACGACGGATCGAGCGTTGAAGACCGGGCCGTCCTGGCAGCAGAGCTTGTAGATCGTTTCGGTCGAGCCTTCGACGCGGCATTCGACGGCGCAGCTCTGGCAGACGCCGATGCCGCAGCCCATACGCCGCTCCATACTGACCTGGCAGTCGATGTTCCGCTGGGCGGCCAGCCGGGCGGTCGCCGCCAGCATCGCCTCCGGGCCGCACGCATAGATGATCGTTTCCGGCGGGGACCGGTCGTGCTGCTCGTCCAGCCAGTGGGCGAGCCGGTCCGTGATGAAGCCCCGCCGGCCGGCGGAACCGTCGTCGGTGGTCACGGCGGACGGAATCCCGAACCGGGCAAACGCCGGCAGGGACAGATCGATCCCCTCCGAGATTTCGTCGAAACGGCCTTCGAAGGGCAACAGATCGGCGGTCTTGGCGCCCACGAAGGCGATGGCCTCCATATCCGGATGCTCGGCCCGCAGGAGCTTCGCCAGACAGCGGATCGGCGGGGCGCCCATCCCGCCCACAACCAGCAGGGCGAGCTTCTTGCCCTGCGGCACCCCAAAGCCGTTGCCCAGCGGCCCGAGGAAGCTGAGCGCGTCGTCTCCGGTCAGAGTGGTCAGACGCAGGGACGCCGGTCCGAGCGCGCAATAGAGCAACTCGGCCGTGGTCTTGTCCGGCCCGGCGGTCACGTCGGCAAAGCTGAAAGGGCGGCGCAGCAGGATGTTGCGTTTGGCGGCATCCCGCAGGTACGGCGGGATCATGTGCTCCGCGGGCAACCCCAGACTCGACACATCGACTTGAACGAACTGCCCCGGCCGGAACCCGGCAAAGGCCCTGGCACCAGCGCCCGTGAACGCCAGGTCCATGCTCCAGAAGCACTCATGGAGCCGGCGGTTGGATACCACCGTCGCGGTGAAGGCACCCTTGTTCATTGATGATGGATGATGGATGATGGATGATTGCATTGGAAAGCCCGGCCCTCTTTCGATAGTTAATAATCGATTATCCATAATCAATCATAGATCGCAGACTCGCACGCCGTCCACCACTTTGCAGACGTGGGCGGCGTACTTGTCCTTGTACGCGGGGCGGCTGCGCGGGTAGGCGGCGTCCACCGCCTTCTTCACGGCCTCGACGCTCTCGGCGCGGACCAGGGCGCCGGAGGCCCCTTTGTCGCCGCCTCCCAGCATGCGCTCGCCGAGCACGCCCGGCACGGTCCGGACCGCATCGCACATCGTCTCCAGCTCCGGGCCGGAGATCTTGTAGTCGTCCCGCAGGCCCAGCCCATCCTGGCGGAAGATGGCACCGACCGTCTCGATGTCGCCGACCCGCCAAGCATCCATCATCTTATAGAACCGCTGCTGGGCGTGGAAGATGTAGTTGAGCCGGTCGCAGTGGTGCGGGTGACTCTTGCCGAACTGGTCCATGATCCGGTGGTACAAGGTGTCGTCTTTGACATCCGCCAGGCAGGTGATCCCAAAACCCGCCTTCTGGAGTATGCCGACGAACTCTTCGCACTCCCGGCGGCGCACCGCGTACGTTGCCTTCTCCAGGCCGGGCCGGTCGGTGCCCGTGTCGAGGACCACGATGCGAAAGTCTATTGCCCCTGAGCCGATGGGCACGTACTCGATGGAACGATCCTTCGGGTTGTAGTAGGTCCCCATGCCCTCTTTGGCAAACAGGACCATGGTCTGGTCGAGCTTGCCGCAGGGCGAGCCGATGTAGTCGTTCTCGACCGCCTGGGCCAGATCGACGACCTGGAGAGGAGTTTGTAGGGTGGGGCTTGCCCCACCGCTTTGTTCTCCCACACGAGATTGTGGTGGGGCAAGCCCCACCCTACCGGCTTCGATGTCATTCACCTCGAAGAGCGACAGGATCAGATTGACACAGAGCGAGGCCGAGCGGCTCATGCCGCCGCCGGGGATGTTGCCGAACAGGACCCCGTCGAGGCCCTGTTTGAGCCGGAATCCTTCCCGTTGGAGGATGTAGTCGATTCCATAGGGGAACCGGCCCCAGGTTTCCGCGACGGCCGCCGACTTGGGGGCGGGAACGCTGCCGATGGTGTATTCGATCCGCCCATCCTGGGGGAAATTGCCGCTGAAGAGCCGGACCTTGTTCGTGCCGTTGGGCCGGTAGGCCAGCCAGATGAACCGGTCGGTGCCGACACCGAAGAGCTCCGTGCCGTTGTAGTCCCCGTGCTCGACGCCCAGGCAGAACCGCGACGAGGTCCGGCGGACCTTGCCGCCGGCGATGCGGATGTCGTTCTCCCGGGCCAGTTGCCCCAGCTTCTCCCAAGCCCCTCGGTCTTCCTTTGTCAGCTCCATCCCGACCTCTGAGATAGCGTATGCCGATCGTGCCCATTCCCACAATGCGGCTGAATATAGTCGAACCGCCCGTCCGCATCAAGCTCCAAGACCGTGCCGCCGGCAATCCTCCGTTCGCTCCTCCCCGCGCGAGACCGGCCCTGCGTTGCGGCGACGAGCTAGCACCGCCCGGCCGCCCGGGGCGTGGCCGCAACATAGTGGCGGCTCTGCCCTCCCAGAGCCACGCGTTGCGTCCCGTCGAGGGTCCCTCTCGCACCGTGGGCCGGTCCTGTCACTGCGAACGGGTCTTGTAGGACCCCCGCCCCGGGGGCATCGACGACAACTGAGGGGCGGCTATCCTGCATCCATCCTCAGCCGAGGGCGGCTGACCCACAGGTCCCGGCCGAGTCGAGGGTTATTCTCCCGCTTGCGGCCGCGGCGTCGCAGAATCCGCCACTGTAGGCCGGGCGTCCCCGTTCCGGCGGGCCCGGGAGGAAATTGTGAAATAATGTCGTGTCGCGTGACCGTTCTTGGTGTAGAATAGCACTTTTACCGTCAGACATGGTGAACAACAGGCAGGAGCTTCGGCGTTGACGAGCATTCAAAAACGAGTATCGACCGGCTTGAATGTCACGACTCTGAGCCGGGATTCGGTCCGAGAGCACTTTGTAACGTTGGTTCCCGAGGGCGATGAGTCACCGGAATCGCTCTTCGCGCGGGTGGGAGAGGCGGTCCGGCGGATGTCCGGCCGGATTCTCTCCGTGGAAGTCCTGGGGATGTCCCCCGCCGACCGAAAGAGCGCCGGCGCGCTGCATGACGCTCTCGGGGGGGCGAACGCACCCCTGGCGTGGATTGAGAACGCGCGGACGAACAATCTCTGCGGCGTGCACGTCTGGGCGGCCTCGGGGTCGGTCGCAGAGCCCTTGTATTTCGAGGGCCGTCGCGCCGGCACCTTGTTCGAGGATGGTTACTGCCAGTATTGCCGGCTGGTGGGCCTGCTGCCCATCAGTGCCGCCGACAGTCGCGCCCAGCAGACGCAGTCGATCCTCGACCAGATGGAGGCGGTCCTGCGCAGCGGGGGCATGGCGTTTTCCGATGTTCTGCGCACGTGGTTCTACAACGACGATATCCTCGGCTGGTATCGCGAATTCAACGTCGTCCGGACGAAATTCTTCCAGGAACGGAAGGTCTTCGAGGGCCTGCTGCCGGCCAGCACCGGTGTCGCCGGTCGGAACATGCCGGGGGCGGCCTTGCTGTCCGGGCTGATCGCGATCAAGAGCGAGGACGAGAACGTCAGGGCGTTCGAAGTGCCTTCGCCGCTCCAGTCGCCGGCGCCGCAGTACGGCAGCTCCTTCAGCCGGGCGGTGGAGCTGGAGTTGCCCGACTTGCGGCGGCTGTTCATTTCCGGCACGGCCAGCATCGACGAGCAGGGCCGCAGCATCTTCATCGGCGACCCGATGGCCCAGGTCCGCCAGACCATGGAGGTCGTCCAGGCCATCCTGCGCTCGCGGGAAATGGACTGGGGCGATGTCACGCGCTCCCTGGTCTACTTCAAGCGGGCGGCCGATGCGCCCCTGTTCGAGCGGTACCGGCAGGAGCACGGGGTCCCCTCGTTCCCGGCCATTATCGTCGCGAACGACATCTGCCGGGAGGAGTTGCTGTTCGAGATCGAAGTGGACGCCGTCGCGGCGAAGTGACGCGCCCGGAGGCCGGAAATTCGAAAGGCGAAATCCGAAACAGATTTCAAATGCAAAATTCGAATCACCAAAACCACGGACGGGGCGCTACCCGTTTTGGATTTTCTTCGTTTTCTCCCGTTTGGGATTTGTTTCGGATTTCGGATTTCGTGCTTCGAGTTTCCCGCCGGCGGATCTGGCTGTTTCGTCTGGCGGCCGTCGTCCTGGGACCGGCTCTCGTGCTGGGCGGGCTGGAGCTTGGGCTGCGGGCGGCCGGTTACGGTTACAGTCCGCGGGTGGCCGTCAAGTGCGAGATCGACGGCAAGCCCCACTGGGGCGAGAACGTCAAGTTTGCCTGGCGGTTCTTCCCGCCGATCCTGGCGCGGGAGTTCGAGCCGTTTGCCTTCCCCGTGCAGAAACCGGCCCGGACCTGCCGCGTCTTTGTCCTCGGGTCTTCCGCCGCCCAGGGAATACCCAATCACGCCTTCTGCTTCGGACGCTTTCTGCAGTTCATGCTCCAGGAGCGATTTCCCGGGGTCAATTTCGAGGTCGTGACGGCGGCGATGGCGGCTATCAACTCGCACGTCGTCCGGGAGATCGCCCGGGACTGTGCCCGGTACGATCCGGACCTGTTCGTCGTCTACATGGGCAACAACGAGGTGGTCGGCCCGTACGGGCCGGGGACGGTCCTGACGCCGGCGCTGTCGAATCTGCCGTTGATTCGCCTCGGGATTCGTCTTCGCGCGACGAAGGTGGGCCAGTTGGCGTCGGCTCTGCTCGGCGCGCATCGAGTCGGCAAGGGAGGGCCCCGGTACTGGCGGGGCATGGAGATGTTCCTGGGCCAGCAGGTGCGGGCGGACGATGTGCGGTTGGCCGCCACGTACGAGCACTTCCGCCGGAACCTCCAGGATATCTGCCGCCTGGGCGCCGACGTGGGCGCCGCGACGGTGCTGTGCACGGTCGGGGTCAATCTGAGGGACTGTCCCCCCTTTGCTTCACTGCGTCGGCCCGGTCTGACGCCGGAGCAGCAGAAGAGCTGGGACACGGCTTACCGGCAGGGGGTGCAAGCCGAGTCGCAGGGCCGGTCCGCCGAAGCGCTGGGGTTCTATCTGGAGGCCGCCCAGATCGACGATTCGTACGCGGAACTGCAGTTCCGCCTCGGGCGATGCCGGCAGCTTGCGGGCGAGTCTGCGGACGCCCGCGACCGGTATCTCCGCGCCCGCGACCTCGATACCCTGCGTTTCCGCGCGGACGATCGGATCGATGCGATCATCCGGGAGGTGGCGCAGGAGGCGAAGCTTGCGGCGGGTGTCCATCTGGCGGATGTCGCGGCGGCTTTGGATGCGAACAGCCCCGATGGGTTGCCGGGTGCGGAGCTCTTTTACGAGCACGTGCACCTGACCTTCGCGGGCAACTACCTCGTCGCCCGGACGGCCCTGGAGCAGATCGAGCCTGTCATCGTCCGGCGGTTCGGAGACCAGGCTCAGCCGCGTGGTGCCGTGCCGACGCCCACGCAGTGTGCCCAACGGCTGGCGTATAACGACTGGAGCCGGCACCGGACGCTGGACACGATTGTCCACTCGTTTCTGGCCAAGGCGCCTTTCACAAACCAGCTCCATCACCGAGAGCGGGTGGCACAACTGACACAGGAGTTGCAGAGACTGAAAGCTGCGCTGACACCGCAGAGGCTGCACGAGATTGCCGAACAGTACCGGACGGCGATCGAAGAATCGCCCGATGATTTGCGGCTGCGCTGGGACTATGGCACGCTGCTGGCGGAAGACCTCAAGCAATACGACGCGGCGGCGGTCCAATATCGGATCGTGCAGCGCTATCTGCCGCACTCGCACATGAGCTATGATGCCCTGGCCGCGGTGCTGCGGGCCAGGAACGATTTCGCCGGGGCCATCGCCGAATACAAGAAGGAGTTGGCGATCAAGCCGACCGCGGGGACTGCTTACTACCACTTGGGCTGGTGTTACCGCAAACAGGGCAAGACGGATCTGGCGGCCGACTGCTATCGCCGCGCGATCCGGTTCCAGCCGGACTATGTCCCCGCCTACGTGGAACTGGCGGAGTTGCTCATCGACAAGGGACAACTCGAAGGAGCCGCCCAGTTGTGCCGGGAGGGGCTGGCGGTCATGCCGGACAGCGCCTGGCTGCACCGGAACCTCGCGGCGCTGCTGCTCAAGATGGGAAAGCGACAGGAAGCCGCGGAACAGATCCGCACCGCGCTGCGCCTGGACCCCAACTCCCCGCAGATTCGCGGGGCCGCCGAGAAGATCCTCGGTCCCGGCGTGGTCCCGCGGTAGCCAACTGGAGTTCTGCAAAATGGAAGTTGGGCCTACTTGAGAAAGAAAGAAATCGGGAAGCCGACCGCGCCGGGGGTGGTTCCCGAACGCCGGGCCCCGCCGCGCAGACGGCCGATTCTTCTCGGAAATCCGCTTCCCGACTTCTTTCTTTCGACCACGGCCCCCAAGCGTCCCGAGGTGGCCGCCGGAACGGGACGGGAAGCGGATTTCCGAGAAGAATAATAGGCCCAACTTCCATTTTGCAGAACTCCAGTAACTAAAACAGCGGGTAGATGAAGACCGCGGCGCCGGAGCCGCCCAGCAGCACCAGCAGGCACAACAGCAACAGCGTCACGAGGATCGGCAGCAGCCACCATTTCTTGTTGTGCTTGAGGAAGTACCAGAATTCCAGGGCCAGGGACGGGCGTTTCTGTTGGGCCAGATCGTCGAACTTCGCTGCGCTGTTTTTCGGAGGCTTCATAGGCTCGGCTCCCGCCGTATCAGAACTGGTGGAAATATCGTTCCATGTCTTCGCTGGGTTGGTGCGGCACCCAGTAGCTCGTGGCGAGGGCATCTTGCCCTTGCTCTTCGATCGCGACGCGCGCATCGCGGTTCGGGCGTGCGAGGCCGGGACAGGGTCCCCAACGCTTTGTCCTTCCTTGGAGGACCCCACGGCCGTGCCACGAGCGGCACAGTGGGTCCCGGCCGATGAGTCGGAACACAAGGGCCAAGGGGGTCAGCAACAGGAAATAGAAAGCGGCCAAGAGGAGGAAGCTGACGACGAAGCCGATGGGCAGCGCCACCAGGGTAAGGCCAATGTAAAGGATCCGCGCTGCCGCCGGCGCGAGCAGGCCGCACAGGCAGATGGTTGTCCCGGCGGCGAGCACGATCAGCCCCCAGAATTCCGGCGCTCCCCAGGCAAAGTGCAGCAGGAGTGCGGCCACGATCGACGCGCAGAGACCACTGACGCCGAAGACGCGCAACTGCCGGGCTGTCGGATGCCATTCGATCTCTAACAACATCAGTCCAACTCGAAACGGGCCTTGTACTCGTCGATTTCGTGCGGCTTGGCCTGTGACTGCTCCTGTTTATACAGGATCTGGCTCTCCAACACCAGCACGTCCATGTCGGTCGCCAGGAAGCAACGGTAGGCGTCCTGCGGCGAGCAAACGATGGGCTCGCCCCGGATGTTGAAGCTCGTGTTGATGATCACCGGGCAACCGGTCCTTTGCCGGAAGGCGGTCATCAGCTTGTACAGGCGCGGATGGCGTTGGGCGTCCACGGTCTGAATCCGGGCGGAATAGTCCACGTGCGTGACGGCCGGGATGACGCTGCGCCGGGTCTTGAGCTTGTCGAGCCCTTTCAAGGCCCCGGGCTCCGCCTGGGAGTCGATCCGCTTGTCGTCGCGCACGGCGGCCACGAGCAGCATGTAGGGACTGTCCTGGTGCGGGCGGGTCTCGAAGTACTCGGCGACGTTCTCCCGGAGCACGCACGGCGCAAACGGGCGGAAGGACTCGCGGAATTTGATCTTGAGATTCATGACCGACTGCATGTCCCGGTTCCGCGCGTCCCCCAGGATGCTGCGGCTGCCCAGGGCCCTGGGTCCGAACTCCATCCGTCCCTGGAACCACCCGATCACCTTGCCCCCCTCGATCAGCTCGGCGACTTTCGCCAGCAGCGCCGTTTCGTCGCTGTGCGTGTGGTACCTGGCGCCGGCGGCGTCGAGGAACCCGCGAATCTGCTCGTCCGCATACGCCGGTCCCAGCAGCGATGCCTGCTGCGTGTCGTGGCCGTCCACCTGCCGCTCATGGTCCAGGAGCTGATGCCACACGAACAGGGCCGCCCCCAACGCCCCCCCGGCGTCCCCGGCCGCCGGCTGGATCCAGATATTCTCGAACGGTGTCTCCCGCAGGAGGCGGCCGTTGGCGACACAGTTCAAGGCCACGCCGCCGGCCAGGGCGAGATTCTTCATGCCGGTCCGGCGGTGGACGTGTCTCGTCGCGCGTAACATGGCCTCCTCGGTAACAGCCTGGATTGAGGCGGCGAGATCCATTTCCCGCTGCGTCAGAGGGGCCTCGGGCCTCCGCGGCGGGCCGCCGAAGAGCCGCTCGAATCGCCGGTTCGTCATGACCAGCGTGTGGCAATACCCGAAGTACTCCATGTTCAAGCGGAGCGAGCCATCGGGTTTGAGGTCCACCAGCTTTTCCAGGATCAGGTCCCGGTATTGCGGCTCGCCGTAAGGCGCCAGACCCATCAGCTTGTACTCGCCGGAGTTGACTTTGAAGCCGGTGAAGTAGGTGAAAGCCGAGTAGAGCAGGCCCAGCGAGTGCGGGAACCGCAGCTCATGGCTCAACTGCACCTTGTTGCCCCGGCCGATGCCGAAACTGGCGGTCGCCCACTCGCCGACGCCGTCCATCGTCAGGATCGCCGCCTCCGCGAAGGGCGAAGGGAAAAACGCACTGGCCGCATGGGATTCGTGGTGCTCGGTGAAGATGTAGCGGCCCTTGTGCCGGCGCTGCAGAGCCTTATCCATCTCGCGCGGCAGGTGCAGCTTCTGCCGCAGCCACACGGGCATCCCCGCCAGAAACTGCCGAAATCCGCGGGGTGCATAGGCCAGATAGGTCTCCAGCAGCCGCTCGAACTTGAGCAGGGGCTTCTCGTAAAACACGATGTAGTCAAGGTTTGCGGGTGTAAGGCCCGCCGCCTCCAGGCAATACCCCACGGCGTGCGAGGGGAATCGGCTGTCATGCTTGACCCGGGTAAACCGCTCCTCCTGCGCCGCCGCCACAATCCGCCCATCCTGCACCAGCGCGGCCGCACTATCATGGTAAAATGCCGAGATCCCCAGGATATTCATATCGCGATTTGGGCTGACTATGTGGATGCCAGGACTCTCTCATCGAAACAGGCACATTTGTGCAGACCGGAGGATGACAGGGTGCTCGTTGCTGAGTCTTTCCCACAGGTCCGTCATCGCTGCGATGGTGTCTATATCGACAAACCGCAGTGCCGACGACCGGACGAATGCGTCATCGATCTCAAAGCTCAGCCATTTCCTGCCAAGGTTCTGTGCTGCCATTCCTGTCGTATTCGATCCGGCAAAGATATCGAGCACGGTATCATCCGGGTCCGTGAGGAACCGAACAAAAAACGCTGGGAGCTTCTCCGGGAACCTCGCTGGGTGTGCATCGGCTCCAACGGCTTTGCATGCCCTGAGGTATAAGGAGTTGCTTTCGGTATTGGGAAACTCCAGGAGGTTGGAGGGGATTGCTCCGCCATTGTCGCATGCAAAACCGGTGCTGATATCATGGCCGGAAGGGCGTTTCTTGGGCGAGTAGAAATTCTCGCTATCCGCGAGCAATTTCTTCATCCGCTCGGAATACGGCACGAGCACATTTCTGACATTGGCTTTGGGGGCCTCCGTCTTGCTGAGCCACCAGACCGTGTTCACGGAATCCTTGGCACGAATCTTGCGCTTGTTGACCCATTCAATAGGAGAGGGCAGCTTCGCGGGATTGTGCCAGAAGAACTCCTCGGCCAAGTGGAAACCGGCGTCATCACAGAATCGGATCAGCACTCGGTAGTTATAGAGGGAACGGACAGGTACGCCCTTCTGGTAGGCGCCGCCCAAATCGATGACGAAGCTGCCGGATGGCTTCAAAACCCGGCGAACGGGACGAGCGAATTGGAGCAGCCAATCCACGTATTCCGATTGGTCCGTGTTGCCGTAGGACTTCGTTCTCTGCAGGGCAAACGGGGGCGATGTCATCACCAAGTCAACACTCTCGGCGGGCAACGCCGCCAGCAGTTCGAGCGAGTCACCGCAGTACGCTCTTCCCCAATCCGTCCGATAGACCGGCGGCGGCAGCTCTTCGATCAGAACGTTGTCAGAACTCGTCCACATTGGCGATCCAACTCCTCATGATCTGCCATAGGACCGTGGCAGCAAAGAACACTTCTGGGGCGGCATCCTTGATCGGCCCAAGACGCGTTGCCCACGCGTCGGCGTCCTGCAGACCAAGGATGTATGCGACCCAGCGTCGGGCCTCCACATCGCCGTGGCACGCCTGTACGAGTTCCTCGACGGTGAAGCGTCCACTGCGGCTGATCGCCCAAGCCAGCCCGGCACGTTGATCGGAATCAGTTGATTCCAACCGGGCGGCCAAGTTGGGGCACTGCGCATCCAGCAGCCTCCGCAGTGCTCTGACGGCTTCGACACGCAGGCCGGGCGTAAGGTCGCTGAATGTGCGGACCAGAGCATCCACCCCTTTCACGGCACCGCCTTCCCCAATCGCCCACGCGGCACCGGCCCGGATTTCCGCATGGCGAGCCGTATCAAGTAGAATCGAAATCAGAAGGTCCGTCGCTTCCGGCTTCCGGAGCTCCCCCAGAATGATCACCGTTTCAAGTTGATTCTCAAGGTAAGGACTGTTCACAGATTCGTCGATCCATTTCCAGCCCTCTGGTATGTCAAGACGCGCCAGGCTGGATGCCGCTTCCAGTCGCACGTACAGATGTTCGCTGTCATCCTGCAGGATGCGGAGCAACTCGGTTTGCACCTCACGCCCGTGGAAATAGGCGAGAGCCTTGGCCGCGGTGTACCGTACCGCAACGTCACGAGACGAAAGCCAGCCAAGATACGTATCCTCAGTCGCCATCGGGAGTTTCGGCAGACGCTGGGAGACCGGGACGACAGATGCGACGATCTGGGATTCATGCACGGGCTCTCCGGGTGCGACCAAGGCGTTCAGAGCGATCTTCTTCTGATAAAGAGAAAGGGATATGGTTCTGTGGTCGCTCTCCCGCTGGTACGTCAGACGGTTCTGGGCAACCGCCGTTACTCGGCCGGAGTGCCGGGTGATGGCGCTGGGCCAGGTGAGTCTCAGTTCGAAACCCTCCTGTGCGCCCTTCGGTCTTTCGGTAATCGTTCGTCCTGCTATCCATGCCTCGCGCATGTCCTTTACCCGGATGTACTGCACGAAGGGGCTCGCACGCCAGTCGATCGGTCGATTGCCCGCCTGCACACAAACGGTCAGTGCGACAAAATCCTCGTCCAGAAGACCGCGATCCCACCCGCGCTGAGGGTCGGACTCGGAATGCGACATCCTGATCTGGAGCGATTTCTTGGCACGGGCCTCAATTCGGGTCGCCGTGTCCAGGAGCAGGATGTCCGGAACGCGCAATCGCTTGATCTTGATCTGCTTCCATACCTTCCAGCTTGATGATCCTCGCTCCAGCTCGACAGGATGGAAGCCCTGCTGTCGCAGATCGTTCATCACGGCTTGAGTGCCGGTGGCCCCGATGGCGAGTTTCTCAAGGAAACTCTCATCGGACTTGAATGACCGCCGGATCGCCATGAAGAAGCCACCTAACCTTCGGTTCGCCTGTGTTTCTTGCTCACGAGGTGGGTATTATACGGGATCAGCGGGGCTCTGTACAGGTTCGGGGCCAATCGCTGAAATCCAGGAAGTTGGGCCTCAGGGGGCCGAGTTCCACAATTTTGCGGTTTGGGGCAGGTAGTTGTTGCAAAGGACCGGGGATTCGGTAAAATACTGGGTCCGCGTCCGGCAGGTGGACGCGGTCTGGTAGGGCGACAAGGCAATGATTCATTGCATGGCTGATGCAGGAGCAGGTTATGTCGAGAGTATGTCAGTTTACGGGCAAGAAGACGGTTTTTGGCAATCGCATCACCCGGCGCGGCAAGGCCAAGCGGCTGGGCGGCGTCGGCAAGAAGGTGACCGGTGTGACCCGCCGCAAGTTCAAGCCGAACATCCAGAAGGTTCGTGCCGTTGTGGACGGCGAGGTCCGCCGGGTCCGGGTGTCGGTCAAGGCCATTCGCATGGGCCTCATCCAGAAGCCCCTGAAGCGCAATTACAAGCCGACCCAGCAGCAGGCCAGCTGAGCAGCCTACCAGGGTTTCAACGTCGTCCTTTCCCAGCGGGGCACGGTTGAGCCTCGCTTTTTCTTTGGGGCGGGCGTATGCCGCAGAAAATCGATGCACAGCAGGTGCGGAAGGTCGCCAAGTTGGCCCGGCTCGATCTGACCGAGGCGGAGATCGCGGAATTCACCGGTCAGCTCGGGGCGATTCTCCAGTACGTGGAGAAGATGAACGAGCTGGATACGGCCGAGGTCGAGCCGCTGGCGCATTGCCTGCCGATTCACAACGTCTTTCGGGCGGACCAGGTGCGCGAATCGCTGGGGACCGAGGAAACCCTGGCCAACGCGCCGCAGCGGGATGGGCCGTTTTTCAAGGTTCCCAAGATCCTTGAGGATAGTTCCGCGTAGATTTTACAGGTCGATCCAATGTTGGGGAGATTGGGCTATGAGAGCCTTTCGACGGGTGTGTTGGGCACTGGTAGTTCTGGGTCTTGGCTGTCTGTCGGCCAGAGGCATGGCGGCCGATGAGAAGTCCGGAAAAGGGGGGCAAAGCGAGCAGATGTTCCAGAAAGAGATCGTCAAGAAGGTCAGCCTGAAGTACCTGCTGTACCTGCCCCAGGGGTACGGCGAAAAGAAGGAGCAGACGTGGCCGTTGCTGCTGTTTCTGCACGGGGCCGGCGAGCGGGGCAACGACCTGAGCCTGGTCAAGAAGCACGGCCCGCCGAAGCTGATCGAGCAGGGCAGGGAGTTTCCGTTTATCGTCGTTTCGCCCCAGTGCCCGACGACTAGCTGGTGGCCGGAACAGGTGGATGCCCTCATGGCCTTGCTGGACGAGGTCCAGTCGAAATATGCGGTGGACCCGGACCGGGTGTATATAACGGGCCTGAGCATGGGCGGGTTCGGAACCTGGACCCTGATCAGCCGGCATCCGGAACGCTTCGCGGCCGCGGCCCCCATCTGCGGCGGCGGCGACCGGTATGTGGCCCGGCGGCTCGAGGACGTC
>VGYL01000064.1 GCA_016872975.1 Planctomycetota bacterium | reverse complement strand
CGCGGCGTTCTACAATGACCAGAAGAAGCTGAACCTCGTGCAAGCCGAGCCGAATATCCGCCTGTTCCTGAACGTTCACGTACACAAGGTCCGGAAGGAGGGCGACCGCATCACGGCGGTCATTGGCAGAGACACTCGCACGTCCCAGGACCTGCGCTTCGTCGCGCCGCTGTTCGCCGACTGCACCGGCGACGGCACGGTCGGATTCCTCGCGGGCGCCGACTTCCGGATGGGCCGGGAGAGCTGGGCCGAGACCGGCGAGACGATGGCCCCGCAGGAGCCGGACAAAATGACCATGGGCGCCTCCGTGCAGTGGTACGCGATCGAGACGTTGGAGCCGAGCCCATTCCCCGATTGCCCCTGGGCGCTGCAATTCACGGAGGAAAGCTGCGAGCGGATGACGCGGGGCGACTGGAACTGGGAGACCGGGCTCAACAAGGACCAAATCGCCGATTTCGAGGCGATCCGCGATCACGGCCTGCGGGCCGTCTACGGCAACTGGGCCTTCCTGAAGAACCACAGCAAGGACAAGGCCCAATACGCCAATCGCAAGCTCTCCTGGGTCGCGTACATCGCCGGCAAGCGCGAGTCCCGCCGGCTGCTGGGCGACGTGATCCTGACGCAGCAGGATGTCCAGGAGCAGCGCCCCTACGCGGACGGTTTCGTCACGACGACCTGGTCGATCGACCTGCACTATCCCGACCCCAAGAACACGCAGCACTTCCCGGGCGAGGAGTTCAAGACGATCTGCAAGACGCCCGCGATCAAGCCGTACCCGATCCCGTACCGGTGCTTCTACTCGCGCAACGTGGAGAACCTCTTCATGGCGGGCCGGGACATCAGCGTCACGCACGTCGCCCTGGGCACGGTCCGCGTGATGCGGACCTGCGGCATGATGGGCGAGGTCGTCGGCATGGCCGCTTCCATCTGCAAGAACCGCAATACGACTCCCCGCGGCGTGTACATCGAGCACCTGCCCGAGCTCCAGGCCCTCGCCACCCGCGGCGTGGGCAAGGAGGCCCGCAAGCGTTGACGTAGTGCCGCCGCTCCCGGGCGCGTTGGCGGATTCCTCCCTCAGAGGGTGTGTGAGAAGCCAGCTCAGTAGTGGGTGGCAGCGGCAAGCGGAGTCTTCGGAGCTTGCCGATGGTTTCGTCCCTCCGCCATCGGCAAGGCCTGCGCAAAGCCTACGGCCTTGCCGCTGCCACCCGTCGTGGAGGCCGACGGCCCTGGTTCGTAGTGTGCTCATAAGAGCATAAACAGAGAAACGCTGTGGCGCGTCCGGCTTCCCTGTGTTCCTGTTCACCCTTCTCTATGCTCTTACGAGCACACTACGAACCCGCACACGCTCAGTACCGTCGTGTCGTGGTGGGCGTGGCGGGCTTGCGGTTGATGAAGAAGTAGCGCAGGGCGTCGATGGCGTGGTCATACACGCCGTCCTTGTTGGGCTGTTCGCTGGGGGCGGGGCAATAGTGGTAGCACTCCATCGCCTCGATCAGGCGGGGGCAATTGGGCGAGATGACCAGCGAGGTCTTGCCGTCGCCGGAGCGGATGGCCCGGCGGATCAGCTCGATGCCTTCAAGGACCTCGCTGCGGCGGTACTTCACCGCGATGCCGAGGGCGCGGAGCTCCTCCACGATCCGCTCGCCGCTGGAGGGGCTGCGGCCTGCGCCGGAGGGGTCGCAATAGGTGGCCGCCACTCGCTCCTGGGGACACGGCGTACGGGCCTTGACCTCACGGACGTTGATCTCCAGGTTCGCCTGCCGGCGGACGTACTCGTCGATGACCCGTATATCCCCCGCATGATCCACCTGGATCCACAGACACACGAACGGATTGACGAAGCCGAAGTCCATGGACCGGTAGAGGAGCAGGCCCGGATCATAGTCGACGGGCCGAACGTGGAGCTTCGGGTCGAACTCCGCGAAGACCGCGTTGTCGAGCGACGGGCGCAGGCACAACATCTCGCACTCCCAAGCGGCCCGGCTGCTGCGGCGCATCTGCGTGATGCAGTCATCGATTCGCAGATAGCCGCAGGCCTCCTGGGCCCGGCCCTGGCAGTCGCTCCAGAGCGGACATTGCGAGCAGATCCGGTCGCGGCACTTTTCGATCGTCTCCCAAACGCACCACTGGAAGACCGGCACGCCCGCGTTCCGCGCCGCGGCGACTTCCGTCTGCATCAGGCCGTAGGGCCGGTGCATCGTGCTGATCAGCTCCATCGCCGCGACGATCTCGTCCGTGCTCTGCGTGGTGAACTTGGCCGCCGCGAAGACGTCCGGGCGGAACAGCTCGACCTCGTCGCAGCGGAGCTTCTGCACGTGCGTGCCGCGCACGCTGGTCGCCGACTGCTTGAGGATTTCCACCACCGAGCCATTGGTGAAGCGACACTTGCCCTTGCGGAGCTTCTCGGCCAGGGAGTCCTCGTACCCTTGGCGCAGGAAGGCGGTCACGTACTCGTACATGCGGAGGGACTGATCCCCCGAGCCGCCCAGGATGCGGATCTGGCAGTTGGGCTTGAACCAGGCGTCGAGCAGCGTGGCCACCGCCGCGATCTGGGTCTTGCCGCCGCCGCGATTGGCCCAGACGACCAGGTCCCCGTTGCAGGGCCGGACACAGGGATCGGCACGGACCAGCTCGGACGCACATGAATGCGGGTCATCCCGTAAATCAGCGGGAGCCTGGGAGCATCCGCAGGTGTCCGTGGGTTGCCCGCTCGCCCATCCAGCTTCGGAGAAGCTGTACCACAGGTAGTCCATCGGGCTCCTGTGCTCGGGACAAATCGGCCGGTCCGGCACCACAATACCGAGACATTCCCGGAGGTAGCGGTGCAAGGCGTCCTTCGTCGTCGGCCGCGTCCGGCGCAGGGCTGCTGATGGGTCTGCCTGGACCGCATCGGGGTCTGTGACATTCGCTTCACATGACGAAATCGTCTTGGTCATAGAGTTTTCTCCACTTCCACTTCGTGGCAAGATCATCCGAGAAACCAAAGTTCACCCGCACGCCGCAAATGCGCAACGTCAGATTGACGATGAGGATGGCTCCCACCTCCCAGGTTGCCCAGATTGACTATGGAGCCATGCGCGCGGAAAGAACGATGGTCGTGCCGGGTCTGCTGTCGAAATTCGCGGTTCGTGGGCTGCTGTGTCTGTCTCCACGCCGGCTCACGACCCGTATTTCCCGCATTTTGATGGAAAAACGCGGGGAGAAAGCAGGTCAGGTTGTCATAGAAGCGACTCCTACACTCGGGAAATGCGCCGGGAGCACAAGCCCGTGGCCGAAGACAGAGAATTGGGCGTGGATGCAAAAATACGTATTTGTACGGATAGGAAAACACCGGAGTTCTTGTAGTATGCCGTCGCAAAGGCCATCGGTTCAGCGATTGGATAGGCAGCTTGTAGAGACTTGGGGCCCTTGTGTCTGTACGCGAGAGACAGCCGGTAGGAAAAAAAAGTCATTTTTCCATCAACATCCGGCCGTCGGCAATCGCCAAAGTATAGGCACAGGCATTTTTCTTGCGACGGGAACCATGATAGGTCGATTCCGCAAACGTATCTATGTTCTGGAGAAGGAGCCGCAATTCCGGGCCATGTTGGAGACCTCCTTGACACCGCACGAGGCCTCCATCAGCGGATTCGCCTCGCACCGGGAGTGCGTCGATACGCTTGCGACAAGACCGTGCGATCTGCTGATCGTCGATTTGGACGGCTGCGAGCCCCAGGGGCTCGATATGCTCGAGCAAGCCAGGCGGATGACTCCCTGGGTTGCCAGCTTGGCCATTGTCGAGCACGCCGGCGTTTCCTGTGCCATCCGGGCCGTCAAGGCAGGCGTTGGCGATTGCCTGGACAAGCCGGTGGAGCCGGAACGGCTGCTCGCGACCGTGAGAACCCGCCTGGCGCGCGTGGACACGTCAGCGCGCCGGCGCCCCCGGGCTCTGACCCCGATGGAAATCCAGATTCTGCAACTGATTCTGGCGGGCCGAACCAGTTTTGAGATCGCCGACGAGCTCCACCGCTCCAAGCGAACCGTCGATGTGCATCGCAAGAACATCATGCGCAAACTCCAGGCCACGGGTCTGGTGGACCTCATCAAGCGGGCCCTCGGAATGGGTTTTGCCGACTATCCCACCTCGGCGCAGGACAGGTCCGAGGACGACCAGAGCGAGCAGGCGGGCCCCACGGACACGCGTCCTCGCGCCTGGGAAGGGATTCCCGAGGCCGAAGCCGGGCTCACGGACCCCGAGCCTGACGAGGGCCAACCCAGCGAGCGTGACAGCGAGTTGGACACGCAGTAGGCAAGCTCTGCGCGCCGCCGACCGGCACAGGCAAGCTCCCTCCGGAACGCCGCCGGGCGCAGAAACATAGGAAAGACTCTATGGACTTGTCGAAGAGCGCAGCCCGAGACAGGCTATGGACCGGCCGGGGGTGTTGATACCATCCGAGCGTCCCCTTCCCTGGAGGCCTGCTGGTCAGGGCTCAGAAAACGCTGCGCGACACACAGCAGGGCTTTGGCCCGCCGCGTGGCTCGCGCCGGCTCGTCCGGCAGGCGGGCAGCCGCCTGCGCCAGCGCCTTTTCAATCGCCTGCTCCTGTGCTTCATCCACGAAGAACACGATGGGTATGGCGAAGACGCCGGACTTTCGGGACAGGGCCCGCATGCATGGTTTTGCGCCGAGGAGCCGTTCGAGCTGTCCGCGCGTCTGTGGCAGCAGCTCAGCCAGCTCACGAACCGCGCGGGTCGCGCTCAGCCGTCGCAGCAGGGTCAGCTTCTTTTCCAGATTGTCCCGGCCGCCCAGGCGGTTGAGGGTGGCCAGCAGGAGGTCCGTCTGCTCGTCGTCCACCTTCCAGACCACCGCACCGGCGGTCTTATGACCGAGCCGGCGGAGCGCCTCGCAACGTCGATGGCCACTGATGATCTGAAAGAAGCCGCGTCGCCCGGGACAGGCGCGGACCACCAGCGGCTCATACCGGCCGGTCCGCTCGATGTTCCGGACCAGTTTGTTGAAGTTGGCGCGGCTCATCCGGTTCGGGTTGCCCGGGTGCGGCACGAGCTTGTTCAAGGCGACTTGCTTGATCTCGGTACTCATAACGGCTGAGCCTCCATCGGTTGTTCAGGTCCTTCCGGGTGCAAAGGACTCCCGAGACCCAAAGGACCCAAGACGTGACGTAACTGCGGATGGAACCAGATGTAGTAGGCGGGCCGGTGCGTCAGCTTGCCCAGGAGGTACCGCGTTCGTTCGATGCCGCTGGGCATGGTCCGGCGGCTGCCGTGGCTGCGGAGAAACCGCTGGACCCGGGTTTCCAGGAAGTCACCCGCGGATGGCGCCAGGTGGGCGAGCTTCTGTTGCACCCTCTCGGGATCGACCAGATCGTCCTGCTCGATCCCCACGGCGCTCAGCGCTTCCAGCAGCTCGACCTGCGCCACGGGAACCCTCGGCGCAAAGCACCGCAGACCCGCCCTTTCGAGAAAGGGGTTCACCCGTGGCATCACGCCCAGCGCCTCGACGATGGGAACATCCAGCTTCGGCATGGTCTCGCGGACGAGCCGGACGGCCAGGCCGATCCCCCGGAACCGGGGCTCGAGGACCACCCGCGCGATGCAACGGACGTGGCGGTTGAGCAGCTCCAGCTCCGTCTGGCGGTCGAGCCCGCGGAATACGCCGCCGGTGGCGAGAGTGCGGAGCTCGATGCGCGGATTCGGCATCGTGTACACGATGGCCCCCGCCGGCCGGCGTCCCAACGATCCAAGGGGCCGCTTGAGCCGAAGCGCATAGACCGCCTTGACCGCGACCGGCCGGTCGTCGCGGTAATGGTACGCGGCCAGAGACCGGTAGTCGCGCATGGCGCCCGGCACGATCTCCAGTTCCCTGTGGATGGAACACGTGTGCATTCTCACCTCCGGGTCTTGTAGATCACGTCCGCCGGGCCGGAGAAATCCTTGCTGACGATGACATCCGGGGCCAGGTCCAGGAGGATGTCGTCGCGGCTGGACGCCAGAACCAGCGTGGTGCCCATGTGCTTGGCCCGCTTGTGGACGTTGTACGCGACGGTCGCCGCGGTGATGCGATCCAACCCGCTGCAGAACTCGTCCGCGAAAACGACCGGCTTGCCCGCCGCCAGGGCCCGGGCCAGGCGAAACCGGTGCTTCTGCCCGTCGCTGAGCCACGCGGGCCGATTCAACAGCGAGAACACGTCGCTCAGTCCGACCGTGCCGAGAAGCTGGAGGCCGGTGACCACGTCGCCCTCGAAGCAGTCGATGACCGTCCGGTCCGCCGGCAGGTCGAGGCCGGCCAGATCGACCGCGTCACCGGCCGGCACACACCGTTGGAGCTCGCGCAGCAGCACGCTCTTGCCTGCGCCCGAAGGTCCCAGGATCAACACGATGTCGCCCGGGCGGATTTCGACGCGACAGGCGTGGATCGGCGCCCGCGTGGTGAGGCGGTCGAGAGTCACGCCGAACATCCGGCAGATCCGCGTCCCCTTCTCGCTCAGGGGACCCTGCCAGGCGAATTGCTTTTCGACGGCGTAGAGCGCCATTTGTCAGCTCCCTTCCCTTGCCGTGGTTGGTGACACCGTCGGGCGCATCTTGCGTCCCTGGCGTCCCCTCAACCAAGCCATCTCATTCAGTTCGATTCTCGCGCGCGAACCGGTAGGCCTTGTCGACGAGCGCCCGGGCCCGGCGGTAGTACAGGCGATGCTCCCGGCAGATGCGCGTCAGCGGCAGGCCCCGCACGAAGTAATCCCGGATGACGGCCAGTTCCGCCGCCGGGAACCGTTCCGGGTCCGCCGCACACCGGACGTAGGTCTCGTCACAAAGCCGGTGGATCACCCGGTGGACGCGCCGGCACATGGCGGAGCGACTCGTACCGGCCAGGCGGGCCAGCTCGTCGAAGCTGCTGCCGGCTTCCAGATACCCCTTCAGCAGGCCCCGGTCCCCCGCGTCGAGCAGGTCCTGCCGGGCCCGCAGCCTGTCGATAACCTCCCGCCGCCCGGACCGCCGGTCACCGTCACGTTGCGTCGGCTCCCATCCGTCCAGCACCGTAAGACTGCACAGCCGTCCCATTCTCCCAACTCCCAAAACACGTCCGTCGGCGACGGACGATCCGACCGTTTCGGCATGCGTGTCTGTTTCTCAGACATACAACTGATGGTTTAGTTAACCACGCCCGGTTTTCCTGTCAACCATATTTTATTCACTTTTTACCAAATATTTGTGGGCCTCTTCCCTAATCTCCGTCCCGAGAAGGACTTAGAGACGCAGGAAATTCCTGAAATCGGCGCCACCCTCTTGACGGAACCGCCCGCGCCGGACTACGATGGCGGCACTTATGCGGAGATATGCGATGCAGACGAAATCGAACAGGCAATTCGGCGTGATCCTGATCCTGATTGTGGCGGTTGCGGGCTGCCGGGAGCCCGTGCCCGAGCCGTCGGTACTGGGCGAGCAGATGCGGCGTGAGATGCAGTTGGCCGCCCCCACGGTGGGCGGTCCCAGCCATGAGTTCACGGCGGCCGCGGAACCCGCCCGCCTGGCGGAGGTGGCCGTCGAGGCCCTGCAGGAAGCGGGCGTCCGCCTCGTCCAGGAAGGCAGCACCGACGCCGGCCGCTGGCTGCCGGGCCGGTCCCTGGCCGACCGCAGCGTCCTGGTGCAGATCCTGCCCATCTACCCGGGGCGCTCCACGGTCAAAGTCACCGTAGAAGGGGCCGACACCCTGACCCGCGAGTTGTTGAACCGCCTCGCGACGAACATCGGCAAGCGAACGCGCTGACCGCGCCGGGCTCTCCCCAGGACTGGCAGACGCCGGGGCTACAGGTCTTTGCGAGCCGGCGCCGAAGATAATGATGTCTCACGGCCAGTCGCGCGCGAGCCGATGACGCCGACGGATGGCCAGGGTACGGCGTACGCCCTAGTGCTTCATGACAATTGACTTTCCAGGTGGGTGGCAGCGGCAAGCGCAGCTTGCCGATGCTTTGCCTATCCGCCATCGGCAAGCTGCGAAGACTCCGCTTGCCGCTGCCACCCGTCGCCCCTACCCGGAGGTTCAATTGGCATGAAGCACCAGTACCGCATTTCAAGAGTACCGCGACTATGGTAGTAGATTGCCGCGCTCGGCGAGCCTCACTCGCAATGACCTGGGGTGCCCAAGTATGATGCCTGCGACAAAAGTCGGGGATTAGCCCAACTGCCCCCTGTTTCTGGTCCAGGAACGCGGATCGAGACCGCACTCGCAGACTTTTGTCGCAGGCGTCAAGTATGTCATTGCGAGGAGCCTCAGCGACGAAGCAATCTCTACCCTATAGTCTCAGGACTTGCGAAATGCGGTACTCGCGACAGCTCTGCACACGGTGAAGTCACGACGGCCGATCCACCCGACCCGACGGAAGAACAAGGAAAGGAGGAATCACCATGTCTTTTCCGCGTTGATGGGAAGTGGAGCCGGCTGCGCCGGAAAACGCTCAGACCCGCCTGAAGGCGGAACTCCAAACGGACCAAGCCCCAAACCTCCGGTCTCGGCTCAGGCCCATCCTGCGCGGCACGTTCGTTTCCAGGGATGCGTCGGAGTGTACAGCGTGAGGTGTTTGGGATAGAATCGTGACCAGCGGGTTTCGTGCAACCGCAGCCGAGTCGCGACATCACCGATATCGGGAGAGTTGGCTATGCAAAGCATGACAGGATGTAACGCGGGCCGAAGTTGTCGGATTCTCATCGTGGCGCTGGCCGTGGGCATCTTGGGATCCCTGGTTCAGGGAGGACAGCCCAAGCAGCAACCGGCGGACCCGGCCAATATGACCGTACTGCGGGACCTCGAATACGTTCCCGGCGGGCATGAGCGACAGAAGCTGGACCTGTATCTGCCAAAGGAGGCGGACCCGACCGGCGAGAGGCCGCTGATCGTCTGGATTCATGGTGGCGCGTGGCGGGCCGGCAGCAAAGAGGGGTGTCCGGCCCGGCGCTTCGTCGGCAACGGTTACGCCGTCGCCAGTATCAACTACCGGCTCAGCCAGCATGCGATCTTCCCGGCCCAGATCGAGGACTGCAAGGCCGCGATCCGCTGGCTGCGCGTGCATGCCAGCGAGTACGGCTACGATCCGAACCGCATCGGTGTCTGGGGCGCGTCGGCGGGCGGGCACCTGGTCGCGCTGCTCGGCACCAGTGGAGACGTGAAGGAATTCGACGTGGGCCCGAACGCCGGGGTTTCCAGCCGGGTGCAGGCGGTCTGCGATTTCTTCGGCCCGACCGACTTCACGAAGATGAGCAGTTTCTGGACCACGATGCAGCACGATGCTCCCGACTCGCCGGAATCGAGACTGATCGGCGGTCCCATCCAGGAGAACAAAGACAAGTGCCGGCGGGCCAATCCGATCACGTACGTCACCAAGGATGATCCGCCCTTCCTGATCGTGCATGGCGACAAAGACCCGCTCGTGCCGCACCATCAGAGCGAGATCCTCTATGAGGCTCTGAAAAAAGCCGGGGTGGATACGACCTTCTACACCGTCCAAGGCGGCGGCCACGGCGGCTTCAAAGACCCGCAGGTCGATGTCCTCGTCACTCAGTTCTTCGACAAGCATCTGCGAGACCGATGATGGACAACATAGGCGACGAGTTTCAGCAGCAGACGAAGTACCGGCCGGACCGGATGGCGGGAGGAGGGCTGCGGTGGAACGAGCAGCCGGAGTTGTACAAGACCTATCCCGACCGCGCCAGGGTGACGCTGCCGCCGTTTGAGCCCGCCCGACCGATGACGCTGCATGACGCCCTGCACCAGCGCAGGAGCGTGCGCGAGTTCCAGTCCAGGCCTGTTTCACTGGGCCAATTGGGTTATCTGCTCTGGACTTCGACCGGGATTCGGCGGACCGAGCAGGGCTACGAATTCCGCACCGCTCCCTCGGCCGGAGCGTTGTACCCGATCGAAACCTATGTTGTCGCCCACGAGGTCCGCGGCCTGGAGCCCGGCGTATACCACTACGCTATCCGCGAACGCGCCCTGGAGCAGATCCGCACGGGCAATCTCCGCGGGCCCATCGCGGCCGCGGCACTGGGCCAGGGCATGTGTGCGGAGGCCCCGGCGGTCTTCATTTGGACCGCGGTCTTCGCCCGCTCGAAGTGGAAGTACGGCCAGCGGGCGTACCGCTACATCTATCTCGACGCCGGCCACATCACGGAAAACCTCGCGCTGGCAGCGGTGAGTCTGGGCCTGGGCACCTGTCAGATCGGCGCCCTGTTCGACGACGAGGTCAACCGGCTGCTGGACGTGGACGGGGTGGCAGAGAGCGTTGTCTACATGTCCGTGGTCGGCGTGCCGGCGTGAGGGAAACCGAACTCGGAAAGATCTGAGGCGGAGAGTGGGCGATGCGTGACTTGGACGAGTTGTTCGCGGCCCTGGGGCGGTCGGAATTCCGCCGCCGGTTCCAGTTGGGGACCAAAGAGGCCGCGTATCTTCGCGAAAAGGGCCTGGACGTGGTCCTGGCCCATGCCCGCGACTTCGTCGAGAAGCGGCTCGCGCCCGCGGAGCCCGCCCAGGACGGCCGACAGACCCCCATGCGAAACCACCCCGTCTTCATCGCACAGCATGCCACGGCCACCTGCTGTCGCGGTTGTTTGGAGAAATGGCACGGAATCCGTAAAGGCCGGCCCCTATCGGACCGAGAAGTCCTGTACGTCGTGGCCGTCCTCGAACGCTGGCTGGTGCGGCAGCAGACGCAGTGACCGGCCCGACGACGACTTCGTCCGAAAACAGTTGTATCCGCACCGTGGCCGTACTATACTGCCGGGAGACTCCCAGACGTGAGAGATCGTGTCGGAAGTCCCAAGGAGCTACCGAGGATGGAAATGCCGGAACGGAGTCCGAAAGTCGTTGTCATTGGCGGCACCTACATCGATCTGGCCGTCCGCTGCGCGCGTATCCCCGCTCCGGGCCAGCAACTGGGCGGCTCGGCCCTGTCCTGCGCCGTGGCCGGTCCCGGCCCCCTGCAAGCGGTGCAGGCGGCTTTGTGCCACTGCGACGTGTCCCTGATCAGCAAGATCGGCGGCGTCGCCTTCGCGCAGATGGCGCTCAAGAGCCTCGCCGAGTACAGGGTGGACACCGAGTACGTCTTTTTCGCCGAGGCCAAGAGCACCGGCGTCATCGTCACGCTCGTCGACGCCGAGGGCGAGAACGCTGCCTGCCACTACACCGGGGCCAACGGCGCCCTGCAGCCGGCGGACATCCAACTGGCCGAGGAGCGCATCGGCCAGGCGAGGGTTTGCCTGATCCACGGCTGCCTGCCGCAGGAGGCGATCGTCGCGGCGATCCATACGGCGAACCTGCACCGCACGCCCGTCATCCTGAATCCCGCCCGGCCCATCGAGCAGACCGACCAATTGGGTGTCGATCTGCCATCGGAGTACTTTTCCGCCGATTGCCTCGTCTGCAATCTGACCAGTGCCGCCCAGATCACCGAGGGCTCCCAAACGCGACGGGATGCGTTTGGGAACCCTGCCCAGTCCGGCGCCGACATCCGCACCGCCAAGATGATCGGCTCCGACCTGGTCGCCCGCGGCGCCCACTGCGCGATCCTGACGATGGGCCCGCGCGGCTGCGTGGTCGTGGACCGCAGCGGCGCCGACCATATCCCGGCCTTCGAGGTGGACGTGGTGGACCGCACCGGCAGCGGCGAAGCCTTCGCCGGCGCCCTGGCCGCGTACTGCGCCGCCAAGTACGACCTCCGCGAGGCGGTCAAATTCGCCTCCGCCGCCGGCGCCCTGGTCTGCACCAAGTTCGGCGCCATCGAGGCCCTGCCCACCGAGGCGGACATCATCCAGCTCCTGCAACGCGAAGATATCGACCTGCTGAAGCACCGCCGATAGCCCGGCCGCCCCCGGGAACGCCAATCTCCCGATTGGCCTCCTTGGGATCGGCCTCCCCTCCCGTCGCGCACGGGTGGTACTGCTCCTCGGCGCGCCTTGGAACCTCGCCCCCCATCCCGCCTTCACCGGCTCTTGAGAATATGTTCCACCGCCGGTTGACGAATGTCAATGGCAAGATTCGTGCAACACTTCCCAGGCAAAAACACCCACATCGCGAAAAATTTTTATCCCTTACACAACAAATAGTTGCGTCACGTTCCGTTCCCGCGCGCACGGCGAATCTTGTCAATATTCGTGCAACATTGCCCAAGGGTAGAGGGCCGCTTCAATGCGAGCGGCCCGGAAATGCGGTGACTGCTGCGACGCCTTGTCGCGGTCAGAAAGGACGACGAGAACATGGGATTCGAACTGGCGCTCTTCGGTGGACAACTCGATGCGGAGTTCCTCACCTGGCTCGTGGACGCACACGCCGCGACGATCCGGGAGCATTTCTCGCGCCTGTGGGACTACTACGCCAACCCGATGGTCCCCCTGGGCGGTGGCGCCGCGGAGCGCAAGCTGCACGAGTCGGGACGCGGTTACCTCCAGGCCCAGGAGTATGGCCTGCCGGCGCGGATCACGGGCCTGGCCCAGGGTCCCTCCCGGGGCGCCTCCGGCGTCCGCGTGGTCGGCGACATCCAGAGAAAAGAAGTCGTGATCGAGAACGATATCGCCTGGCGCGTGAACGCGGCGGCGGATTTCCTGTTCGGCAAGCCCCTGCGCCTGATCTCCCGGGCCGCCGAGGGCCGAAGACGCTCCGAAATTGAAACGATTTTGCAGGCGGTCTTTGCGGCCAACGGCGGCCTCGGTTTCTTCCAGGATATGGCAGTGCTCGGGAGCGTCTACGGGTTCGTCGATTGCTATCTCCGGGCCGGCGCCGGGATTCCCAACGCGTCCTCTCGCGTTGGGGGCCCCGCCCCCCTGCCCGGCCCGGGCGCTTCCTGTAGTCTCGCCACCCCCTCCACACCCTCCTCACCCTGCCTTTCCTCCGTGCTGCAATGGGCACAAGCGATCGATCTGGAGCTGATCGAGGCGCCCCGAGCACTGCCGATCCTGGATGAGGATGACTACCGGGTGATCCGGTACTACGTGCAGCATTTCCAGCAGCGGAAGAACGCGGTGGGCCGCCGGGGCTCGTTCCTGTCCCGCCTGCTCGGCGGGACCGGCCCGCGGACCGACGCCCGGCAGGTGGTCGCGGTGACGGAAATCACCTCGCCCGAGCACTGGCAGCGGTACGAGGACGAGGAGCTCGTCGCCGCGGGGGACCTGCCGTGGGGGTTCCTGCCGGTGGTCCATATCCAGAACGTCGCCCAGCCGTACTACTACGAGGGGGTCAGCGACGTCGAGCCTTTGATTCCGCTGCAGGACGAGCTCAATACGCGACTCAGCGACCGGGCCAGCCGGATCACGTTCCAATCGTTCAAAATGTACCTCGGCAAGGGCATCGAGGGTTTCCAGGACAAGCCCGTCGCGCCCGGACGGATGTGGCACACGGACAATCCGTCCGCCTCCATCCAGGAATTCGGCGGGGACGCCGCCGCCCCGAGCGAGGACCTGCACATCGCCGAGATCCGCGAGGCGATGGACAAGACCAGCGGCGTGACCCCCATCATGGCGGGCATCCTCAAGGACCGGCTCGGCAACCTGACCAGCGCCGTGGCCCTGCGCCTGACGTTCCTGGGCATGCTCAACAAGAACGAGCGCAAACGCCACACCTACAGCGAGGGTCTCAAGAAGATCTGCCGGATGGTGCTGAGCATGCTCGACACCGCCGGCGTCTACGGGACCGACGATGCGGAGCGGGATGTCGAAGTCGCCTTCGCCAGTCCCATGCCCGAGGACACGATGGAAAAGCTCCGGGAGGCGCAGATCAAGAAAGAGCTGGGCGTCCCCGCGGAGCAGGTGCTTCAGGAACTCGGCTATCCGCAATGACGTCAAGCGACGCTCGTTGGTAGTGTGCTCGTAAGAGCATATCCAAAGAAACGCCGGACGGCGTCACTACAAACGGCAACGAGCCGGACACTGCAACCGACTTACGCTCTGAAAGGAATACACTGTGAACACCGACGCAACAGAACCCAACGACGAGAAGACCACCGACAATCCGGCCGAGCAATTGGCCGAGGCCGAGGAGAGGATGGCCCGGATGTCCCGGGACCTTGATGACCTGCACCTCGAACAGAAGTTGACGCACAAGCTGGCGGCCGCCGGCGCGGTCGATCTGGAGACGGCGGTCCTGGTGGCGAAGGCCCGGATCGAGGGCCAAAGCCCGACGGACCCCGACACGTGTGTCGCGCAACTGCGAAAGGAGAAGCCCTATCTCTTCGGCGGGCCGACAGAGGCTCCCGCCGCCCGCAAGACCGCCGGCGCGAAAGACCGGACCACGACCGGTCCGACGGCCCTCGAACAGGCGGCCCGCAAGGCCACGCAGACGGGCAGTCGCGCCGACCTGCATCACTACCTCAAGCTGCGCAGAAACCTGTTGTAATTGATTATTGATGAGGGGAGGCGGACGTCCGAACTCCTCTGCCAATAATCGATCATCCATCATCCATCATCAATTTGTGAAGGAGAAACGGACATGGCTTTTACGGGAAAAGCGACGTACTCGGCGGGCACGACCCTGCCGGAACTGGCGGAAGATGTGTCGGATCTGGTCCACGTCATCTCGCCGCACGACACGCCCCTGCTGGATGTGCTGGGCGATCCGCTGCACGAGGCGACCAGCCCGCGCCACGAGTGGCTCGAGGATGAGCTGCTGCCCAACCGGGACGCGATCGACGACGCCACCTGGGTGAACCCGGACGCGGACACGACCTTCAACGTGGACCATGGCAGCCGGTTCCGTATCGGCGACCAGATCCAGGTCCAGGGCAGCGAGGAGCTGATGCTCGTGACCGGAGTCAACGCCAACGCCCTGACGGTCGTGCGCGGCTATGCCGGGACAACTCCGGAGAATCTGGCGGACAACCAGGTCCTCACCATCCTGGGCAACGCCGCCCTGGAGGGCGCGGACAAGCCGACG
>VGYL01000063.1 GCA_016872975.1 Planctomycetota bacterium | reverse complement strand
CCCGGCGAAATGGCGGATGTAATCGTCCGTCGCCAGGTGCGGCATACAGAACCATGGGTCGGCGTCGAGCGCGTTGGCCAATTGGATCAGGTATTCGAGAGCGACACCCGCTTCGCTGCCTTGCGTTTGCATTTGCGGGGCAGGGCGGTCGGACCACTGCGTCTGCTTGGAGTTGTTGGTTCGCTGCAGGTCCATGAAACGCAACACTTTGAACTTCTCCCACCGTCGGAGGAAGTCCGGGTGAAAGGGCTGGTCCCAGTACGTGGTCTCGAAGCCGGGCAGGATCACGCGGATGTCCCGGACGGGGTCGGCGGGATCGATCTCGGTAATTCGCAGGGTCAGAAGGTCCAGGTCGTTGTTGACCTGGACCTTGATTTGGCCGGGCGCTTCTTCGACGACCTTCGTGCGCCGGGCGAACTGGATCTTGCCTTTGCCCTCGTAGAGGCACGTGTACACGCCCGCGGGATAGCCGAGCTTCGGCCGGCTCAGAATGATGGAATCGGCGAAATGGCCGTCGCCGTGCAGGGAGCGGACCCAACCATCGGCGGTCAGGTCGAGCGGCCCGCCTTGGGCATAACCCTTGCCCGGCGCCTGGCTCTTGAACGTCTGCGCGTGCCGGAACAGGTCCACGAACACGATCTCGGAGGACCAGTAGGTCACCCCGGCGAGGTTGATGCCCAGGGCCGAGTTTTCGTTCGGTACGGCAGCCGCAACTGTGCCAACGGCCAGCAGGATGCCGATCATTGCGTATCGGGCACTTCTCATTCTCATGTGTCATATCCTCCCTTGGCAGAAGGCGGCCTCAAAACCCGGTTCGTAGTGTGCCCGTAAGGGCATAACAGCACGGGCATCTCGCCCGTGACCGCAGGGCCAAGATGGCCCTGGAACTCATGGGCAGGATGCCCATGCTACGGAGACGCCTGACGGCGTCACTACAGGCAAATATGCTCTTACGAGCACACTACAAACAGATATGCTCTTGCGAGCACACTACGAACAGGTATGCTCTTACGAGCACATTACAAACGACCGGGTGGCATCGCCAAGGCCTAAGGCCTTGACGATGGTTTCCCCGCATACTGTCGCGGCCCGGTCGAGTGCTTGGACCATCGTCAAGGGCAAGCCCTTGGCGATGCCACCCATGGTTGTCATCCTGCGTCCTTTAGAGGTACATCCGAGACGAATTCGTACGTTCCCGACTCGACTTCAAAGACGACGTAATTGTCCTCCACGCGGAGGAAGCGGGCGTGGTTGGCCCTGTGCGTAGGGCCCGGACCTTCCGTGACCGCCTTCTGCTTGTCGCAGGGGACGTAGACGGTCGCACTGGTGTTCACCGGCACGGCCACCTTCAAGTTGAGTTTGCCGTCGCGGATCTCCCAGGCGCTTTTGATCGTGCCGTACATGGACTCGTGCTCGGTGCGGGCCCAGGTCACATCGCCCAGCAGTTGCGGCCTGATGATGATCCGCTTGAAGCCGACCGCCTCGGGATCGAGGTTGATGCCTGCCAGCGTCGCGTAGAACCAGGCGCTGATATGGCCGAACATGATGTGATTGCGCGAGGCCTCGCCGTCCCACTGCTCCCAGAGGGTCGTCGCGCCCTGCTGGAGCCAATGGCCCCAGCTTGGGTAGTCGGTCTGCGTGGCCATGCGGAAGACCACATCGGCCCGGCCGCCGGCGGTCAGGGCGTCGATCAGGTACTTCGTCCCCAGGATGCCGGCGTCGAGATGGCCGTCGTTTGCCCGGATCGATTCGACCAGCTTGCCCAGCACCTTAGCCTGCTCCTGGGGCGGGACAAGACCGTGGTACAGGGCGCAGCTCATGGCGGTCTGTGTGCCGCCGGCGTAGAGGCCGGTCTGGGGATCGTAGAATTCCTTGTGGAACGCTTCGCGAATCGCGGCGGCCAACTCGCCGTACTTCTTGGCGTCCTCGGTCTTGCCCAGCAGGGTGGCGGCTTGCGAAACGATCAGCGCATCGCGGTAGTAGTAACCCGTCGAGGTGACCTTCTCCGGGGTCTTGGTCTTGGCGGGCGCCCAGTCGCCCAGGCCGATGGCGACGACATGGTTCTTGGCCTTGCTCGTCAGATAGTCCACGTAGAGCTTGAGCCGGTCGTAATGCTCGGCCAGGATGCGGGTGTCGCCGCGATACTGGTAAAGGTACCAGGGGATCAGCACGTAGGCGCTGTCCCAGGCGGGCCCGTTGCCCCAGTGGTAGCCCCAGCCGCTGGTCGGCACGATCCCCGGCAGCTCGCCGCTGGGCCGCTGCTCGTCCTTGAGATCGTTGAGCCACTTCGTATACGCGGAGGCGGCGTCGAAGTTGTACAGTCCGGTCTCGGCCGCCAGGTGGGCGTCGCCGGTCCAGCCGTTCTTCTCGCGGTGCGGGCAGTCCATCGGGTAGCCGACGAAGTTGCTGATGTACGACCACAGCGTATTGCGCTGGATGCGGTTGAACAGGTCGTTGGAGCACTCGAACGTCCCGGCCGCCTCGAACGCGGTATGCACGACCCGTGCCTCCAGGCTGTTGAGGTTCGGCTTGCCCGGCAGGCCGGTCACCTCGACGTACTGGAAGCCGTGATACACGAAACGCGGCTCCCACAGCTCGGTGCCTCTACCCTTGAGAATATAGATGTCGGTCTGGGGCTTGCCGCTCTTGATATGCTGGCCGATCTCCTTCTGATCGAGGGTGCCGTCTTCGTGGAGCCGCTCGCCGTAGCGCATGACCACCTGGGTTCCTGCCGGGCCGAAGACCCGCAGCCGGACCCAGCCCGCCAGATTCTGGCCGAAGTCGAACACGTAGACGCGGGGCTTGGGTTCGCTGATCTTGGCCGCCCGCAGGGCCTTCATCACTTTGATCGGCGGCAACATCTGCGCCGTGAGCGCTCCCTGGGGGCCGGGGACGACCTGGGCGGTAGGCCAGCCTGCCTCGTTGGCGTCGGCCGCACTCCAGCCGGGCTTCTCCAGCCGGGCGTCGTACGTTTCGCCGTTGCGGATGCCATCGAAAACGATGGGCCCGGTCGTGACCCGCCATGACTCGTCGCTGGCGAGGATCGTGCGGGAACCGTCATCGAACGTCAGCTCCAGTTGGCACAACAAGGCGGGCCGGTCCCGCCAGGGGGCCTTGTCGAAATCCCAGACGCACCGCGTGTGCACGTTGTACCAGCCGTTGCCCAGGATCACGCCGAGGGCGTTGGACCCTCTGCGCAACAGCCGCGTGACGTCGTAGGTGACGTAGAGCGCCCGCCGGTCGTAGCGGGTGAAGGCCGGATCGAGGACGTGGTCGCCGACCTTGCCGCCGTTGACGTGCAGCTCGTAATAGCCCAGGCCGCAGAGGTAGACCCGGGCGCTGACCGGCGCCTTCGGGAGCGTGAACGCTTTGCGAAACAGCGGGGCGGGCTGTGCCGACTTCGTGTCGCGGGCATCTTGCCCGCGCGTCGAGGACGGGGCCTCTTCACCCCCCGGCGCGCTGATCCACTTCGCCTGCCAGTCCTCGGACGCCAGCAGCCCCATCTCCCACCGGGCGACACTACTGAAGGCCGTTGACTTGTCATCCCGGTCCCAGACCCGCACTTTCCAGTGGCACCGCGTCCGCGCCGCCAGTGCCTGGCCCGCGTAGACGACATGGATGGACTGGTCCGAGGCGATCTTGCCCGAATCCCAGAGGTCGGCCTTGTCCTGTTGCAGCAGTCTCTCCTCGCTGGCCACGAGGATCTGATACGCGGTCTGCCTCTGCCCGCGCCACGGCGATTGGAGCTTCCAACTCAGTCGCGGCTGCACCACGTCGATTCCCAGCGGGTCCACTAAGTACTCGCACCGCAGGTCCGTCACGAGAACCTCGCTGGGCAACTGCCCCACGGCGGTGCCCAGCGGCAACCAGGACCAGAGACAGAAGATAAGAAGGTACGAAGACAGGAAGGTGAGAAGCCCGCATTCCCTGGGTGGCATCGTCAAGCGGAGTCCGGGCACCCAATCGCGATTCATCGCGATTGGGAACCCTCTTCGGAGCTTGGCGCTGGCGGATCTCCCGTGCGTCGGACCATCGCCAGGGCCTACCGGCCTTGACGATGCCATCGTTTTCACACACCCTCTTACATTCGGTGTCGTGCAGGGTGGTGCGCACGACGCACGACGCGCGACGCACGACGATCTCGGGACCAACTGAGTCATTCGTCGAACCTCCCATGCGGGTTTTCGGATACACATCGACAGGGCGATTTTCGCCCCCCGGCCGGAGGAAATCAAGGATTCATTTCGGCTCGGGGCGGCTGCGGTGGCGTGGGGTATTTCGTCGGACGGTTGCGTCGTGCAATCCCGTTCTGCGTCCAGAGGAAAAGGGGGCATTCTGCTTCTCCGGCGGTGGTCTGGGCCGGGAGGGGACGCCCGCACGAGAACGGTCCTGCACCTTGATCGGCGTCGCGCAGGGTTGTGGCGAGGGCGTCCCGCCCTTGCGTGTCGCGGGCATCCTGCCCGCGGTTCGAGGGCGAGACGCCCTCGCCACGAAAGAACAAGGGCAGGATCCCCTCGCCACGGAGCCGCGCAGGAACGGTCGTGCACCCGGTCGCAGGTGGTCTCTTGACGGGCCTGTGCCCGTTCGGTAGGGTGATGACACGGTTCAGGGGTGGCGAAAGGTAATGGGTTTATTGACAAGAGCTTGTATACAGATGTCCATCGGTTTTCCCGTGCTCGGCGTGAGGCCCCAGGAGATTGCCCCGTTTTGCCCGTGGGTGGGCGGGCTCCTGGCGTTGCTCTGTCTGTGGGCGGCCTTGCGGGCCAACCGCCACCGGCGCTGGGTGGACGACACGCCCACGTCCAAGACGACCGGCGTGTTCATCGGCCAGGTCGAGGTCAAGGGCACCGCCGAGGTCGAGCGGCCGCTCGTGAGCCATCTGGCGGAACAGCCGTGTGTCTATTACTCTTGGTCCGTGGAGGAGCACTGGTCCCGCACGGTCGTGGAGACCTACCGCGATAGCGATGGCAAGACCAAGACGCGCACGCGGCACGAGAGCGGCTGGACGACCGTTGCCAACGGCGGCGAACAGACGGCCTTCTACCTGAAAGACGATTTGGGCGTTGTCCTGATTCAGCCGGAGGGGGCGAAGATCGAGCCGGCGACGATCTTCCGCCAGACGTGCGGCCGGGGCGACCCCTTGTACTACGCCAAGGGGCCGTCGCGCGCGGTGGCCCACTCGGACCACCGCCGCCAGTTCACCGAGACTGCCATCCCGCTGCATGTGCCGCTGTACGTCATGGGCCAGGCGCGGGAGCGCCAGGACGTCATCGCCCCGGAAATCGCCCGCGACCCCAAGTGTCCCCTGTTCCTGATCTCCTGCCGGTCCGAGAAGCAGATCAGCCGCGGCCTGGGGATCGGGTATTGGGTCTGGGCGATCTTCGGGCTGGTCCTGGCGGTCGGCGGTGTGGTCGCGGGCCGAGCTGCCGCGGGTTGGCCCTGGCAGGAGGATATCGGGCCCTATCTCTTCGCCGCCGCGATCTACGTGCTGGCCTGGGTCCTGGGCTGGGTCTGGCTTGTCTTCAACAGTCTCGTGGGCCTCCGCAACCGCGTGCACCAGGCATGGTCCCTGATCGAGGTGCAACTGAAACGCCGGCACGACCTGATCCCCAATCTCGTGGCGGCCGTTCAAGGCCTGCGCGACCACGAGCGTCTCGTCCAGACCGAGGTGGCCGAGTTGCGCACGCAGATGCAAGCCACACCCCCGGGCGAGGCCGGTCCGGATTATCATGCCTGCGCCCGGCTGCTCCTGGCGGTCCAGGAGAAGTATCCGCCGCTTCGCGCCCAGGACTCGTTCCTACGCCTCCAGAAGAACCTGACGGACACGGAGCAGCGGATCGCCCTGGCCCGCGGCTACTTCAACGACATCGCCACCTACTACAACACGCGCCTCGAGAGGGTCCCCGACCGCTTCCTCCGAGGCCTGGCCCGCCTCCAGCCGCAGCCGCTCATGACGGCCGACGACTTCGAACGCGCCGCGGTGCCCCTCCATCTGGCCCCGTAGGTTCCTGCCGAGCCTTGTCAGCCCACCCAGGGCATGTACTCATTTTTTGTTTGACTTGCCATCCCGGTGTGTACATAATGTACACATGCGGGTGATTGGCAGACTGTTATTGGAAGGCTTCTGGGCGAAGCATCCACAGGCCCGAAAACCGCTGCAACGTTGGGTGGACATCGTGGAGGGGGCCTCCTGGGGTTCCTTCGCGGACCTTCGCAGAACCTTTAGTGCGGCGGATCTGTACCACGGGAAGGAAGTCAGCCATGTGGTGTTCAACATCGGGGGAAACAAGTTCCGACTGACGGCGGCCATCCAATATGCCCGCAAGGACATTCCGGGTACAGTTGTCATCTTGCGAATCGAAACGCACCCGGAGTATGACAGGAGACAGCGATGAGTCCCGAAGAGGTTCTTACGCAGGTAGAACAATGCCGCGCGCGGCCTGAGGCCGATTGCTTCCTTGAGTTGCAGCGGGCCTTCGTGCTTCTGACGCCGATTACCACGCGAACCCAGTATGATAAGGCCATGCACGTGGCCGCGGCGCTGGCTTCCTTACCCCGTCTGCCGCGGTCCGTGGGGCAGTACCTGGAAATTCTCACCCGCAACCTCGAAGTCTACGAGCGCGACCGTTTCCCGGGCGAACATGACCCCCTGGCGAACCTGCGTTTCCTGCTGCAGGAGAATGGCCTGAGCGCCTCGGACCTGGGCCGCATCCTGGGGCATCGGGAACTGGGCTCCAAGATCCTCAAGCGGCAGCGACGGCTTACGGTAGGCCACATCCGCAAGCTCTCCGTCTATTTCCGGGTCAGTCCGGCAACCTTCATCTGAAGGCGGCCGTCCCTGCGGGGCTACCGGGAACATGCCGCGGCGGAGGATCACGCCGCAACCGGAGGTGTCCCATTGGGCCCCGACAGGAGCGACAAGAGCCGCAGTTGGGCGCAGAGCCAACGGCCATCAAAGTATGCGAAAACCGGACAAGCCATCATTCCGTCCTGAGGGGCGGTCCGTTCGTAGTGACGCCGTAAGGCGTTGTCCTTGGATTTCCAGACGCGTCAGAGCGGTTGGAAGTTCCTTCCATATGCTCTTACGAGCACACTACAAACGAACTGCCCGGCCTTCGCATGCTCCAACTTGCCTATGGATGGAGTGCGGATATTTACTCCCTGGGGTGAGGAATTTCCTGCTGCTGGACAGGCCATCCGACCGGGGGTATGGAGCGTAGAAAAAGAAGAACGTGGACTTTCGCGAGATTGGCTGAAAGAGGCAGGAATTGCCAGTGGAAAAAGGAGATCCGGCGATGAATACGACCCAAACACAGACGAAGCCGAAGGCGGCATTCGGGAAGGATAATGTTGAGGCTCGTGGCGTGGCGCAACAGGAGCCGATGATGATGGAAGAGCCGCAACGGCAGCGCCAGTGGCTGCAGAAGCTGGTCGGCGAATGGACGTTCGAGGGCGAAGCGACGATGGAGTCCGGCAAGCCGCCGGAGCGGTTCACGGGTACCGAAAGCGTGCGGTCGCTCGGCGGCCTCTGGATTCTGGCCGAGGGGCAGGGCGAGATGCCCGGCGGCGGCCCGGCGACGACCATCATGACGCTCGGCTATGACCCGAAGAAGGAACGGTTCGTGGGTACTTTCATCGGGTCGATGATGACGCACCTGTGGCTGTACGACGGCGGCTTGGACGCGGCCGAGAAGGTGCTGACGCTGAACACCGAAGGACCCGATATGAGTGCCGAGGGGAAGATGACGCGGTCCAAGGATGTGATCGAGTTCAAGAGCGACGACCACCGCGTGCTGACCTCGTACATGCTGGGCGACGACGGGAAATGGCGTGAAGTCATGCGGGCCCACTACCGGCGGCAGAAATAGGCACAAGAGCCCTTGAGGGCTTGGCCGGTCAATACGTCAAGAGAAGACGGTCATGGACGACCTCGTCTTCGAGGGACAGCCCGTTCATCTGAAATCGCTTCAGCATGGAGCGCCCGCAGTCGAGCAGTATTTCTCGTTCGAAGAGTCCGTCCGCTGGGGGGAGTTGGCAGTGGAACCGGCCGGACCGCTTCGAGCCGTCTATGCTCAACGCCACGAAGACCCCGCGAGATTTGCAGTCGCCGATGGTCTTGAGCAGCCGTTCCAGGCTGAAGGATTGGGCGCCATAAAGGATCGACTGGGTGTGGCTGTAAGGAGGGTCGCAATACACAAGGTCGCCCTTCCGCGCCCTGCTCATGGTTTCTTCATGTTCGCTGTGCACGAAGGTCGCCTTCCTGACCCGCATGTGCCATTCGTCCACTCTCCTGGAAAAGGACTCAGGTGAGATCGGCGCATGGACCCCACAGGGCGTTGACATGTACCCATCGGCCTGACGGAATCGGACAACGCCTCCATAGCAGGATCGGCAGAGGAATAGCAGGTCAGGAGCGTTCGGATGAGAATTGTAGGATTCTCTGATCGCTTCATACGTCTCCCTCTTGCCCTGATCTGCCATTGCTCGCCACCGCTCGTCGTACCAGCGTTTCAGGGTGTCGGGAGACTGAGCGAGCGTCTGCCAAATCTCTACCAGCGGCTGGAAGCAGTCGGCGCCCACGGAGCCGTCTTTTGCCAGAGTCCCCAAAACGGCTCCGCTTCCCAAGAAAGGCTCATGGTATCTGTTGAAGTCATCGGGAAAGAACGACACGATGCGGCGCGCAAACCGCTGTTTGTTGCCGATCCACTTCAGGAGCTGTCCCTTGGGCGGCCTGGCCATTTCCTTTATCAGACCCGAATCCTGAAAAAGCAGTGTTTGCATGCTGGACTTTATGCTCCTGCGGTTCTCCCGGGGACAATCTCCGGGAGCAAGGACGTCAACCTGTGGACCATCGTTTTGACCATTATCCTATCTCGGGCCCGGACCGTCAATGAGCGCACGGCCGTATCGGCCACAGAAGGCCATATATTCCATTTTGGAATATGCGGCAAGCCCCAGGTACATTGACTGTCGTGAACAAGAGCATCTACAGTCCTGAGCAAGTGGAACTACTCAAGCTGCTGCGCGAGAAGAGGAAAGCGGCGGGCCTCAGCCAGTTCGAACTCGCGCGGCAACTCGGCCGGAGCCAGTCCTTCGTCAGCAAATATGAAGCCGGCGAGCTCCGTCTGGACTTGATCGAGTTGAACCTGATTTGTCGAGCGTTGGGCATACCCCTGTCCTCCTTCGTGCGTCAATTTGAGAAGCGAACCACATGAAACCTGATCCACGGTTCCGTAACCTGCCCAAGGATTTCTGGGCGAATGTACGTCTGATCAGCCAAGAGGTGGGCTACACGGTCAGGGGACTGCAGGAGATCAAGGTGCCATCCCTTGGCGAAATTCAAGAGGCGTTCGCAGAGATGTCGCTCGACGCGGGTCACTTGGTCGATCCCGCCGGTAGTCCGACACCCTATGGCAAGCTGCTTCTGGATTACTTCGTATACCGAGCCACCATGCTCCATCAGCATGTCGAGCCGATGCTGATGACGGCGGAGCAGGCGAAGAAGGTCTTCGAACGACTTCGGAAAAAGCTGCGTCCGAAAAGCAGGATCCCGCTGAACAGGCAAAGTGGGGAGAAGAAGGCTCCCGCCTTCTTTACGGGCATAATCAACATGTTGATCGAGGCGAATGCCAAGAACATGCGGTGCGACTACGATCCGCGCGTCCTCACGACGATCACTCGTGACGGCAAGCCCCTACGGACGCTGGCACGGCGAATCGATGGGGCGTTCCCGTGCGTCATCGATCCTGTCGCTGTGTGGGAGATCAAGGAGTATTACTACACGACGACATTCGGCAGCCGCGTCGCCGATGGAGTCTACGAGAGCCTTCTTGATGGGTTGGAGCTTGAGGAGCTCCGTATCAGCGAAGGCGTGGATGTCAAACACTACCTCATGATCGATGCACATTATACGTGGTGGTCCTGCGGACGCTCATACCTTTGCCGGATCTTCGATATGCTGCACATGGGATACGTCGATGAGGTGCTTTGCGGCCAGGAGGTACTGGAGCGTCTCCCACTGCTTGTGAAAGAGTGGATCTCTGAGTTCAAGGACAGACAGTCACGCGGCATGAAGCGTCCATGAATACGACGGCCGGCGAATCGGGAGTGATTGCGATGACGAAGCATTCCGCACCGATGGACGAGTTGACGAGCCTGCCGAATATTGGGCCGGTGGTGGCCGGGAAGCTCAAGGCCGCCGGGGTGACGATGCCGGCGCAGTTGAAGACGTTGGGCAGCGTCGAGACGCTGCTGCGCATCCGGGCGTTGGCCGCGCGGCGCGAGGAGGTTCCGTGCGCGAGCATGCTGAGCGGCCTGGAGGGGGCGATTCGCGGGGCGCGGTGGCACGCGATTCCCCGGCCCGAGCGCGTCGCCCTGTGGCGGCGCTACCTGGCCCGTTGCGCGGACGGGGTGCCGCAACGCCCATGAAGAGAAACGTGGAGATCAAGGCGAAGGTGGCGGACTTGGCCGCGGTGCGCCGGATTGTGGAAGGATTCGCCGACAGCGGCCCGATGGAGCTTGACCAGGAGGACACCTTCTTCAAGTGCCCGCGCGGACGGCTGAAGCTGCGGCGCTTTGCCGGCTGCGCGCAGGGGCAGTTGATCTACTACGAACGGCCCGAGGTCGCCGGCCCCAAGGAGAGCCGGTATGTCGTACACTCCACGGCGGACGCGGACGGTTTGCGGGACGTGCTGGCGGCGGCCCTCGAAAGCATCGGTGTGGTCCGCAAACAGCGGGCGGTCTATCTGGTCGGCCAGACGCGCGTGCATCTGGACCGGGTCGAGGGGCTCGGGGAGTTTGTCGAGTTGGAGGTGGTCTTGCAGCCCGAGCAAGGTGCATCCGAGGGTGAGACCATCGCCCGCGCGCTCATGGGCAGGCTGGGCATCTCCGCGAGCCAGCTTATTGACCGGGCGTACCTCGATCTTCTGCCGCTGCAATGATGCATTTGAGAACAACGAGCCGCTCAAAGGCTAAGGACTCGGCATGAGTAAGACGGGTGGCAGCGTCAAGTCCTCCGGACTTGGCGATGGCCAGACCCGCCGTTTGTAGTGTGCTCGTAAGAGCATAAGATAGCGTCTGACGACGCCACTACAAACCAGGCCTTCCGGCCTTGATGCTGCCACCCGGGAGTCTCTTCTTAGCCTTGAAGCGGATCGTTGTTTGAGATTGCCTCGCGTCGCTCCCAAAAAGCGGACGGTTCCGGTGCCCGACCGGCGTCTCGCAGGCATGTTCGATCCGATGTCCGAAACACGCTTGCGAGGCGCAAGCATGGCGCCCAAGACACGGGGCAGGGTCAGACAACCTTGTTGTCTTTCAGGACGGCCCAGACCGTGGCGACATTCGGCCCGTCGGCTTTGCTTCCCACATCGACTTGTGCGATCGCGTAGCCCGGCGTGCCGGCCCGGGCGTGCTTCCAGGCGTCGTACAGGCAGCCGAGATAGATCGAATCGTCCTGCGCCTTGGCGATCTGGGCGTGGAGGGGGTGTGCCGTGTCGGCCCGCAGCTCCTCCAGGGCACGCTTCTTGGCCGTCTCGACCTCGTCGGAGGTGGACTCGAGGCTGGCCCCGAACCGGGCGAGGTGCGCCTGGAGTCCCTTCATATAGACGGCCCGCAGATGCTCGCGAATCGCGGTCCGGCCGACCTCCGACACCTCGTCCCAGCGCAGATCGGACAAGAAGATCTTGCAGCGGAAGAACAGCTCGCTGACCGCCACGTCCGGCAGGGAGCGACGGATGACCTCGTCGGCCGAGACGCCGAAGGTCCCCGCCAGGCCGGCGAGGGCCTTGAGCCATTCCTCCTCCAGGTAGAACGCGACACGCTTGCTCTTTACCATAGTCCAATCCTTCAACAGGCATTTCGCCGCTTTATAGCCGGTCGGACCGTAGAAATCAACCGGCAAACCCGCAGGACAGGGCCGGAAAAACGGCCGCGCACGGCAAACGAAGAGGCAGAGAAAAGGGGACATTCTACTTTTCCTTTCCACGTACCGCCTTCAGGCGGGTGTTCGGAGTACCGCGTTTACGCGAGTCAAACAGGCCTGTCTCCACTTTCCCCTCCGCGTTTACCGAAGATGGAGCCGGCTGCGCCGGAAGACTGTCGGACCCGCCTAATGAGTTCTGACGAGCAAGTTCGGTAATGTGTAGGGTGGGGCTTGCCCCACCGTTTTCCTTGGGTCCGGCTTCCTGGTGGGGCAAGCCCCACCCTACAACCACACGTTGCCTGACGCGAGGCACATCGGTGAAACGACGGGTGCGGCGCGATTACCGGCTCTGTCCGGCAAAATTCATAAGGCGGAACTCCGAACTGCCCTCATCAAGCCGGTGGTGCACGTGCGATGGCCCTGTCGTGACGGTGCGCGCGACGGGTGGCAGCGGCAAGGCCGTAGGCTTTGCGCAGGCCTTGCCGATGGCGGACGGACGCAACCATCGGCAAGCTGCGAAGACTCCGCTTGCCGCTGCCACCCGTATTCGGGACTCTGCGTTCGCCCTGGCGGTGAGAATGCGCGCGATTGACTGTGGGCGGGCGAGCGCTTACCATGGAGGCTGCACCCGCTCGGGCGACCGGGCGGTCCGAGGACAAGGGCAGCATTCCGGAAAGGGTCCGCGATGACGAAGAGGTTCCTCTCTACCTGCAGTGTGGTTGTGCTGGGACTGTTGGCGGTCGTAATGGTCGCGCCGGCGCCGGCCGGTGAGCCGATCGACTGGCAGCGGGCCCAGGAGTTGCGCCGCCGGGAGCAGCGGGGGGATTCGCTCAACGAGCAGGACCGTGCATACCTCGAGCGGGCCAAGCAGCAGCGTCGCCAGGAGGCCCGGACGGCTCAGGCCCCGGCGGTCCAGGAGGTGACGGGATTGGTCCCGCTCACGGAGCTGAAGGACGGCCGGTACAAGGAGCAGACCGGCGGCCTCTACGGGCGCGGGCAGAATGTCCCGCCGGCGCCTCATCTCCAGGCCGCGCAGGAGCAGACTGCTCTGATCCGGCCGCGTGACGCCCAGGGGAATCCATCCGACACCGGCAAGATCGTCCTGATCTCGCTGGGCATGTCGAACACGACGCAGGAATTCTCGGCCTTCAAGAAGCTGGCCGACGCCGATCCGAACAAGTCGCCGCGGGTGGTCATCGTCGATTGCGCCCAGGGCGGCATGGCGGCCCGCCAGTGGGCCTACCCCGAAGTCGTCGTCAAGCAGAACCGGCCCTCGCCGTGGGACGTGATGGACCAGCGTCTCCAGGCCGCCGGCGTGACAGCGGCTCAAGTACAGGTCGTGTGGCTCAAGCAGGCCCAGATCGGACCGGCACAGTTGGGGGACTTCCCGGCCCACGCCCGGTCGCTGCGGGACGATGTCGCGGTGATCCTGCGCCAGCTCCGGGCCCGCTTCCCCAACCTCCGGGTGGCGTACCTGTCCAGTCGCATCTACGCGGGCTACGCCGCGACCGCTCTGAACCCGGAGCCCTATGCGTACGAGTCGGCGTTCTCCGTCCGCTGGCTGATCGAGGCGCAGCTTGCGAACGATCCGAGCCTGAACTGCGACCCGGCCCGGGGCGACATCAAGGTCCCACTGCTCCTCTGGGGCCCGTACCTGTGGGGCGATGGGACGCAGCCGCGCCGGAGTGACGGCCTGGTCTGGAACCGCGAAGACCTGGAGCGGGACGGCACGCATCCGAGTCCCTCGGGCCGGGGGAAGGTGGCCCAGATGCTGCTGACGTTCTTCAAAAGCGACCCGAACGCGCAGCGGTGGTTCGTCAACCCGCGGCCGTGAGGCCCGGCCCGGCTAAGTACGGCATTTCGCACGTCCTGAGACGACGGAGTAGAGATTGCTTCGTCGCCTCACTCTGGTCCCGTGCGCGCACGTTCGCCGGGTCCGGGCGAACGGGCTTGACCCGCGCCGCCCCCGCGGATAAACTGCTCCCGTTGCGCAGGAATGGACGAACCGTTGCGTTCTGTCGCCTTATTGTGTCGTTTGGAGGACCTGAGAACATGCAGGGAAACAAGAAAGTCATCGCGCAGTTGAACACCCGCCTGGCCGACGAATTGACGGCGATCAATCAGTACATGGTGCACGCCGAGATGTGCGAGAATTGGGGCTATGTGCGCCTCCACGAGGCGATCCAGAAGCGCGCCATCGACGAGATGAAGCACGCGGAGAAGCTTATCGCCCGCATCCTCTTCCTCGAAGGACAGCCGACCGTCAGCACGCTCAACAAGATCGACATCGGCGCCGACGTGCAGAAGATGCACAAGAACGACCGGACGGCCGAGGAAACCGCGATCAAGGATTATAACGCCGACATCGGTCTGGCGGCCGAGCTCGGCGACAACGGGACGCGCGAGCTGCTGGAGTCGATCCTACGCGACGAGGAAGCGCACATCGACTGGCTCGAGGTGCAACTCGACCAGATCCAGCAGATGGGCCTCCCGACGTACCTGGTCGAGCAGACCCACTGATCTGCCCATCGGGCTGCGCCTGCGCCTCGATATCCGGCGTCAGTGCTTCAGGACCGGGTTGATCCGGTGCAGTTGCCGTCGCGCGACGGCCTTTTCGATCCAGGAGACGAGGCCGCAGTGGTAGTTGTACTCGCTGGGATCCCGCAGCCGGTCCAGCCGCAACGGTCCGGCCACGCCGACGAGGTGGCCGAACGAGTCGCTCTCGATCGCGTAGATATCCCCGCTTACATGTTGCCAAAAGGTCTTCATAAGGCACCCCGGTAAAGTATAAGAAACAATGACCGGAGGAGTCTTGCCCAACATCCGCGGCAGCCGGGTGTCCGGTGCCATGTCTACGCCTCGTAGACATGCTCCATCGGTGGAAACAGCATGCTTACGAGGCGCAAACACGGTACCCGCATCCAGGAAGTTGTGATGACCGCTCTCGTTCGCCAAGACTCATCGGGGAGTTTCTCATGCTCTTATGATCACACGACGA